>JAVEVZ010000305.1:0-3653 GCA_034004805.1 Spongiibacteraceae bacterium
GGCCAATCAGGCGATAGATCCGGAGGGGCTGCTCAAGCTTCCCGGGTTTCATCAGGTCATGACAAGCACCGCCAGCAAGACCATCTATATTGCGGGTCAGGTCGCCTACGACAGGGATATGACACTGGTGGGTGTGGGGGACTATCGCGCCCAGACCATACAGGCCCTGCAGAACGTGGCGATCGCAGTCCGCGCAGCCGGCGCTGAGCCCGAAGATATCGTCAGCAGCACCCTGCATATCCGCGGCTTGAACACCGAGGGCGCCGCGCAGGCGATCATGGAGGGCATGGCCGTTGCATTGGACGGCAAGCCCTTCCCGGCCCACGCCTTCAGCATGATTGGCGTGGAAACTCTGGCGGACCCGCGAATACTGATCGAAATTTCTGCAGTGGCGCAGGCGTTTTAACCCGCAGCCTGGCGTTTCAGAGGCTGGCCCCTTACGCGGGGCCGATACCAGCACCAAGTATCGCTCCAAACGCGATTCCTTAGGCGTGTCTGCGCATTGACGCATGTCCGCTGGTTCCGATGAGTCACCGAACCACTTTCCTGACGATGCTGGCTGGCACGCAGCCTCGTTCATACCCCACCTCCACGGCACTGGCCCCGGACGGCTGATCCAGCAGGGTTATTGGCGCTGCCCGGGCGGAATGACGGGTCTGCGCTTTGGCAAAACGCTACAATTATTCTAAATGCATCATTTGTAGCCTTTACGATCGCGCCATCCTGTGTTCCTATGGCCGGCAGCTGGCTGCAATCGACGGCACGGCAGGCGTAGCTGATCGCGCGCCCGGCTGCGCGGCACAGCTTCAATGGCGGGTGGTGAGTGCCGGTTCGCACGCTACCGGTGGGCGACGCCTGCCTTATGCAGACTTAACGGGTGCAGGACATGGGGAACGACAGATGAGTAGCAGGAATAAGGCGTATGACTTTATTGTCGTGGGCGGTGGTTCCGCCGGCTGTGTGCTGGCCAACCGGCTCTCCGCGGACCCCCACTGCCGGGTACTGTTGCTGGAAGCCGGCACCCGGGACTGGAACCCGTTGATTCATATTCCCGGCGGTTTCGTCTCGATATTGCGGCGCGGGCTGTACAGCTGGCACTACCAGACAGCGCCGCAGAAGCACCTGAACAACCGTGTGCTTGACGATCTCCGCGGCAAGGTGCTGGGTGGCTCCAGTTCCATCAACGGTTTGATGTACTGCCGTGGCGCCCCCGACGTTTTCGACGAGTGGGCCAGCCTCGGCAATCAAGGCTGGTCCTATCGCGACGTGCTGCCCTATTTCCGCAAGTCCGAAAGTTACGAAGAGGGTGAGAGCGAATACCACGGCGGAAGCGGCCCGCTTAAGGTGACGCGGTCGCAAACCGATCGCGAAATCATGCATGCCTGGATCGAGGCCGGTGTCCAGGCGGGATTCCCTGCGACAGAAGACTCCAACGGCCCGGACTACGAAGGCTTTGGCGAGACTGAGATGACGCTGGCCCGGGGCCGGCGTATGAGTGCGGCGGTCGCCTACCTGAAGCCGGCGCGAAACAGAGCGAACCTGCATGTGGTCACCGGGGCCCAGGTCACGCGAGTTGTGCTGGATAGTTCGCGCGCAGTTGCCGTGGACTATGTCAGAAAAGGCAGAGCGCACAGGGTGGCTGCCGGTTCGGAAATTATTGTCTCCAGCGGTGTCTACCATTCCCCTCAGCTTCTGATGTTGTCGGGTATCGGCGACCCCGAGCATCTGGCCTCTGTTGGCGTAAAGCCGTCCGTCGAGCTGGTGGGCGTAGGGCGCAACCTGCATGACCACCTGGCTTTTTCCGTGCAGGTGGCATGTCCGCTGCCGGTAACGGACTATCGCTACTTTGCCAATCCCTTTCATTCGCTGGGTGCGGGTTTCGACTATCTGTTTCGTCGCAAAGGGCCGTTGGCTCATTCGGGTGTCTATGCTGCGGCGCTGTTGAGGTCGGGCGCGTTTCAGATGGACGGGAAAGCTCTGCAGGATATTAAATTTATGCTGATCGGCATGATGATGGAGGGCTCTGATCCACAGCCGATGCTGGAGCACGGGGTGACCAACCGGGTGGTTCTCATGCGGCCGGAAAGCCGCGGGCGAGTCACGCTTCGCTCGGACAATCCCCTGGCACCGCCGGTACTGGACCCCAACTATCTGTCGTCGCCCGTGGATGTCGATATGGCACGCTCCGCACTGCGCATGGCGCGTGAGGTCTTCGGCCAGCCCGCCTATGCCAGGTACAGAGGCCGGGAGGTCGCGCCGGGCCCGGATTGCCAGCGTGATGCCGATATCGATGCCTACATCAGAGACACCGCCGTCGCCAATATGGAAGCGGGCGGCACCTGCAAAATGGGCAGTGACGCATTTGCAGTCGTCGATGACCGGCTCAGGGTGCGCGGCGTTAAGGGTCTGAGGATTGTCGACGCCTCAATCATGCCCCGGATTCCGACCAGTGACCCCAACGGTTCGATCATTATGGTCGCGGAGAAGGCCTCGGATATGATCCTGCAGGATAACCGCTGCTAGGGAATCTCTGGAAAACGTAGCGAGCGAATTGAAAACCCAGATGTCGAGCGCAGCAGTGCGTCATGGGTTGCCTTTATATCAGGCGGGTAGCGGGAGGGCGGATGGCGAATCGAAAACCACGGGTCGGTGAGATCCGGCCTGGTGGGCGCACTTCAGAAGTCAGAAATGCCGTTGCAGCCGCAGTGCTTGATTTTATAAAAGATGGGAATTTCCGCTTCAGCTATCAGGATCTGGCGGAAGCATCACATATTCACAGAACCACAATATATCGCCGTTGGCCCGAGCGCGCTGATTTAATGCGCGAAGCCATGCGGGTTCACAACCGAAAATTTACGATAAAAACCAGAGAGAGCTGGCATGATAATGCGGAGGCGATAGTGCGTGGTCTGGCCCGCTTTCTGTCTAATCCCACCGAGCTGGCGATTAACCGTGCGCTTTTCGCCGATCCGCAAACGGATGAGAGTCGGATCGCCATTGCGTATTGGGAGCCGATTCAGGCGTCACTTCGGGACATCGTGGTCAGGGCGCAACAGGTCGGAGAGTTGCCGGTAGATCTTGATCCTCAAGCGCTGATTATGACGCTGGTTTCGCCAATTCTGGTCAATACCGTTCTGGGTGCGCCGCCAGGAGACGAAAAAAAATTTATCGAGGACCTGATCGCAATCGCCAGGTCACACGGAATCCATCGATAAGTGACCGGCGCAATCGCCACCCTGCAGCCGCCGGCAGCAGGCCGGGTAGTATTTACCACCAGCTTTGTTTGCTGTGGGCGAACAGCTTGTTCTATCGCGGCGCCTGTTCAGGCACAGCCGATGTCCGGTAGTCTCTGCGGGGCTGTTGGCGTTTGTTTATAAACCTGGCCCTATCTCCGATTTTCTGCGCTGAGTCCGCCAGCTACGCGGTTGGGTTTTTATGAGCA
Organism: Spongiibacteraceae bacterium; assembly: GCA_034004805.1. Classification (GTDB taxonomy): domain Bacteria; phylum Pseudomonadota; class Gammaproteobacteria; order Pseudomonadales; family CAMLJR01; genus JAVEVZ01. The sequence goes on from JAVEVZ010000305.1 coordinate 3,443, forward strand.
CTGAACCATGACCATGCAGACACGCGCGGCAGTATGTCGCGCTCCCGGCCGGCCCCTGACTCTGGAGACCCTGGAACTGCGGGACCCGCTGCCAGACGAGGTACTGGTAGAGATCCGTGCGAGTGGCCTGTGTCATTCTGATCTGCACCAGATGGAGGGCGTCAACGCGCCGTTTCCGTTTCCGGTGGTGCCGGGCCATGAAGGCGCGGGC
>JAVEVZ010000306.1:0-3630 GCA_034004805.1 Spongiibacteraceae bacterium
ATGCGTGCCAACGGCGGCCTGCTGCGGGCTCAGGATTTTGCCGACTACCACATGGCGCTGCGCCAGCCGCTGGTCACCGAGTACCGCGGCTACACCGTCTACGGCTTTCCGCCGCCCAGCTCCGGCGGGCTGCACGTGGCGCAGATGCTGACCATGCTGGAGGACTTTGATGTCGCTGGGCTGGATGCCGCCGATCGCGCCATGCTGCTGGCTGAAGTCATGAAGCGCGCCTTTGCCGACCGTGCCCACTGGCTGGGGGATCCCGATTTCAGTCCGGTGCCGCTGGGCCTGGTGGACGCAGGCTATCTGCAACAGCGCGCCGCGACGATCGACTTGGCCAGAGCCTCGACCGACATCGAGCCGGGCCAGCCGCCCAAGGCGGATTCGGAACTGTTCCGCGCAATCCAGGGCACCCACACCACCCATATCGCGGCGGCGGATGCCAGGGGCAACTGGGTGGCCATCACCACCACGGTCAACACCTCCTGGGGCAGCGGGGTAATGATTCCCGGCACCGGGCTGATCCTCAACAACCAGATGGATGACTTCTCCATACAGCCGGGGGTGCCCAACGCCTTTGGCCTGGTGGGCAGCGAGGCCAACAACGTCCAGCCCGGCAAGCGGCCCCTGTCGAGCATGAGCCCCACCATTGTCCTGAAGGACGACAAGCCGGTATTGACGCTGGGCGCGGCGGGCGGGCCCACCATTATCAGCCAGGTGGTCCAGGCGCTGGTCAATGTGCTGGACCTGGGCATGGACGCCGAGGCTGCGCTGGCCGCGCCGCGGCTGCACCACCAGTGGCGGCCGCCGCTGCTGTTTGTCGATCCGGCCCTGGACCCCGCAATCCGCGAGGCCCTGGTGGCGCGCGGCCAGACGGTGAAGAATGCGCCCTTCAGCGGCTCCAGCCAGATGATCCGGGTGAACGCGGCGGGTGATTTCGAAGCGGCCAGCGAGCCGCGGATTATCCGCCGCAATCAGCAAGGGCCCGGTGAGGGGCAATACCCGTAGGGAATCCCTGAGGCGCTACTGCGCTCGACATCCGGGCCGCCGTCCGTGCTCGGAATGCTCATTTATTCGCTTATAAACTCCGCTTCCTGCGCGCGGGCGGCGACCCGCCTGCCTTCGCTCGCTACGCGCCTCAGGGATTCTCCAGAGAACTTCTGAGGAACTGCTGCGCTCGAGAGCCACCGACGCTCAGCCGTAGGTACACAGATAAGCGGTATCCACGGCAACCTTGAGCTGGAAAGTCTGTTTGGCGGCGACCGTGAAACTGTCGCCGGCGTTGTAGGTGGTCCAGTCGGTGGCGCCGGGCAGTTTGACGGTCAGCGCACCGCTGACGACGGTCATCACCTCTCTTTCGCTGGTGCCGAATTCGTAGTCGCCCGGTGCCATCACACCCACCGTTGCCGGCAAGGTACTGGTTTGAAAGGCGATGGATTTGACCTTGCCGTCGAAGTACTCATTGACCTTGAACATACGGGCTCCGGGAGGGGGGGAGGATAGCGCGGGATTATACCCGCAGCGCCTGCACTGTTGTCGCGCCCCGCGGTGTTCACGGCCGTCGCTTCTTGGTATATATGGTCGCCTTTCCCATAGCACTTCCGAGGACTCCAACATGCGCGCGTTACTGCTGCTCATCACCGTGCTGTTTGCCGCACCGTCGACCCTGGCGGCACTGAAAAGCCAGACCGTGGAATACAAGGCCGGCGACGTGGTGATGCAGGGCTACCTGGTCTGGGACGACGCGATTCCGGGGCCGCGCCCCGGGGTGCTGGTGGTCCACGAGTGGTGGGGCCAGAACGGCTACGCGCGGCACCGCGCCGACATGCTCGCGGATATGGGTTACACCGCACTGGCACTGGATATGTACGGCGACGGCAAGGTGACTGAGCACCCCGATGAGGCCGGCAAGTTCTACCAGAAGGTGACCGCCAACCAGGACGTCCTGCACGCGCGCTTCAACGCGGCACTGAAACTGCTCAAGGACAGCCCCGAAGTTATCGATGACCAGATCGCCGCCATCGGTTACTGCTTCGGCGGTTCCGTGGTGCTGGAGATGGCGCGGCGCGGCGCCGACCTGGATGTGGTCGCCAGCTTCCACGGCGGACTGAAAACCGAGCACCCCGCCGAGCCGGGTGCGGTGGGCGCACGGGTGCTGGTATTCAACGGCGCGGCGGACCCGATGGCGCCACAGGCGGATGTCGACGCGCTGCACGGGGAACTGATCAACGCCAAGGCCTCGTACCTGATCGTCAGCTATCCCGGCGCGCAGCACAGCTTCACCAACCCCGCCGCCGATGCCGTGGCCAAGCGTACCGGCATGCCCCTGGGCTACCAGGCGAATGCCGACCGCGACAGCTGGGCGCGGCTGGCAGTGGAGTTGTCCAACGCGTTTGTGCCTGAGGAGTAAGCCGCTGCCCGGGCGTTGTGGGGCGCTGCGGTGTTCGAGAAGCTTTTTAACTGCCGGGCGCAATCAGCTGGGCCACCCGCGCGCGCAGTACCGGCAGTATTTCCGCTTCAAAAAACGGGTTCTGTTTGAGCCAGCGGTTGTTGCGCGGACTGGGATGGGGCATGGGCAGCAGCGCGGGCCAGTGTGAGCGCCACTGGCGCACGGTCTCTGTCAAAGCGACTTTGCGCTGCTCGGGCAGATGCCAGGCAATGGCGTACTGGCCGATGGCCAGGGTCAGGGCCAGGTCGGGCAGCTTTTCCAGCACGGCATGGCGCCAGGCGGGCGCGCATTCGGGGCGTGGCGGCAGGTCGCCGCCGCGCCCGGTGCCGGGAAAACAAAAGCCCATAGGTACGATCGCGAACAGCGCCGGGTCGTAGAACGTGTCGCGGTCCACCCCTAGCCAGTCGCGCAGGCGGTCGCCCGAGGCGTCGTCGAAGGGCAGGCCGCTGGCGTGGGCGCGGCGCCCCGGTGCCTGGCTGGCAATCAGAATGCGCGCACTGCGCCCCGCCTGCAGGACCGGCCTGGGTCCCAGAGGCAGATCCTCGCAGATCCGGCACTGGCGCACTTCCCTGAGCAGGGCAATCAGACTGCCGCGACGCATTGGCTGGGCTCCCGCAGTGGGCCGGTGATGGACGCGGCTCGGCACCGCGCGTGAAACGCGAATCCTAGCATCCCGGCTGCACGCACTCTTCGCAAGTCACGCACTGCCCGCCTGTTGCGACTGACGACTGTGCCGCTGCAGGTCTGAGTACAAAGGCATAATCCAGCGCCTGATACAGGCATCCCGCGTGGAGCGCAGGGGCGCGGTGCGGATGGTATGCTGCGCCGCTACGATCGCCCACGGCTTATCACATGTCCCGCTTTCCTCTCGCTGTTTTGCTCGCGGTTTTAATCCTGGCGCTGGCCGCCATCGTGTGGATCGCGTCGCCGGATGAAGCGCCGCCGCTGCAGGCGTTGTCTGATACCGCTTCAGTCCGTGCCCAGGCGCCGGTGCCGCCCAGGGCACCGCCCGCGCCCGCGCACTTTATCAGTGAAGAAGGCTGTGCCGGCTGTCATGCCGGCATCGTCGCCGAGTGGCGCGGCTCCCACCACGACCTCGCCATGCAGCACGCGAGCGCGGGCACGGTGCTGGCGGATTTCAACAACGTGACTCTGGATTACGCCGGCGTTCGCACCCGGTT
>JAVEVZ010000021.1:0-17079 GCA_034004805.1 Spongiibacteraceae bacterium
GGCACCCACGACCACGGCGCGATTGTGTGGGACGAGTTCGCCGGACTGTGGCTGGCGCTGCTGGGCATGGCGCCGACCCTGCCCAACCTGGTGCTGGGCTTCGCGCTGTTCCGCCTGTTCGATATCGCCAAACCCTGGCCCATCAGCTGGGCGGATCGCCGCGTCCACGGTGGCCTGGGCACCATGCTGGATGACCTGCTGGCAGGCGCCCTGGCCTGGCTCAGCCTGAACGCACTGCTGTGGTTGTGGTAGGCCCCTTGTGAAGCCCTCGCCCGCAGCGTACGTCCCCTACCTGCGCAACCCTGCGCTCTTGGCACACCAGCCGGACCTGGCCATCGCCCACAACGCCGGCCCCGGCCCGGCGGACTGGGTGCAGGCCAGTCTGCGCCTGGGCCACGACCGCGAGGGCCTGCAGGGCCTGTTCTCGGTGGTTGAGGCCGGCGTCTACAGCGTTCACTGCGAGGACCTCGCACCCGTCTGGCAGGACAGCTGTGTCGAGCTGTTCCTGCAGCCACCCGGCGCCCGCGGCTACCTCAATCTGGAGTTCAATGCCGGCGGCTGGCTGCACGCCAGCTGGGTCACAGACCCGGCGCGGGACAGCAGTGGCCAGGTGCGCGGTGCTCAGCCCCTGAGCCCTGCCCAGTGCGCCCGCATCAAACGCGCCTCATCCCTGCCCGCCAGGATTGTCCCGGCCCGCAGCGCGAGCCTGCGCTGGCAGCTCCGCTTCTGTGTGCCGTGGTCGCTGATCGCCAGCTTCAGCGCACTGCCTGAGCGCCTAACGGGCACAGTGTGGCGCGCCAATGCCTATAAGTGCGCCGAACACAATCCCCGCCCCCACTGGCTGAGCTGGGCACCGCTGCCGCGCCTGGACTTCCACCAGCCGGACTGCTTTGGCGCCCTGCATCTGGCGGATTGAGGCGACGCCGGTCACAAAGTCCACCGGGGCAGCGCCCGGACTGCGGAACCTCCGAAAAACCGCAGCGTTTGCTCCCCATAACCTGTCCGGCCGCCCCGCGGCGCTGGCGGGAAATACGCCATAGGCGGGCGGTCTGTGCGCTTCGTCAACGACGACAACAAACATTGCGCTATAGTCCGGTGGCACGCCCATCAGCCCAGCCTGTTCATCCAATCAACCTGCTGAGCGCATCGCGGCGCGCATACGGAGATATGGTCAGTGGAGTGGCTGCAACAGGTCGTCGATAGCTGGACCTACACGCCGTACCGGGATTACCCGCAGCTGCTGTGGCTGACCCTGGCCGGCACCGCGCTGAGCGCGATCGCCTGTTACAGCATTTTTTTCAGTCTCACCTATTTCTTTTACCGGCGGCCCGACACCCACTACCGGCCCCTGCTGGCGCTGTTCATGGTCGCGCTGTTCAGCTGCGGCAGCACGTTGTTGGCCAGACTCTGGAGCCTGACCCAGTCGCCCCACTGGGCGGAGGCCTGGCTGACCCTGTTCACCGGCCTGATCGCGCTGAGTGCGGCATTTGCCTGCTGGTGGATATTGCCCCGCGCACTGCGGGCACCCGGCCGCAGGGAATTGCAGACCGCCTACCAGCAGCTGAACGAAAACCACCGCCGGCTGATGGAGAGCGAGCAGCGCTATCGCCTGCTGCTGGAAACTGCCGCCGAAGGGGTGTGGATGGTGGACATGGACGGCAACACGCTGTTCGCCAATCCCGCCATGCGGGAAATGCTGCAGGTCGACAGCCTGGAACACGCCAACCTGCGCGACTTCTGCCGCCCCCAGGACCTGGAACAGGTGAGCATCAACCTGCGCCGGCGCTGCGCCGGAATACGCGAGTCCCACGACTTCACCTTTGTGCGCAGCGACGGCACCGAAATACACACCATGGTGTCCGCCGAGCCGGTGCGGGGCCCCGATGGCGCGGTTAACTCGGTGCTGGGACTGGTCACCGATATCACCGACCGGGTCCAGGCCGAAACCCAGCTGGCCCGCCTCAACCGCGAGCTGGAGTCCCGGGTTGCCGAGCGCACCCAGCGGCTGGCGGAGGCCAACGCGGCCCTGGCCGAGGAGTTGCAGAACCGGGACGGTCTCGAGCGCAAGCTGCGCGGCGCCAACGAGCGCCTGCAGCGCACCGTGATACTGCTGCGCCAGCAGACCGAGCTGGTCAGCCAGCTCAACCGGCTGGGCGACCTGATGCATGCCGCCAACGACCTGCGCGAGATGATGATGGTCACTGCACGGTTCTGCGAGCGCTTCTTCAACACCAGCGCCTGCGGCTTTTATCTGCCGGGAGAAAACGGATACAGCCTGGAATTCAGCTTCGGCCAGGACCTCGCGGCACTGGAGCCCCAGCTGCTGTGGAACCAGTGCTGGGCCATCAAACAGGGCAAACCCCACCCGGTGAGCGGCGTTCACGACAGTATCCGCTGCGGCCACCTGGCCGAGCTGCCGGGCCGCATCAACAGCCTGTGCCTGCCATTGACGGTGGGGGCGGGCGGCCCCGGGCTGCTGTGCCTGCTGCGCGAAGAGGCCTTCTGGAGCGGTGACGAGGGTGAGGACAGGCGCCGCAAGGAAGCCTATGTCGCGCTGGCCGAGCACGCCGCCCAGGCCATCGGCAACCTGCGCCTGCGCCACGAGCTCCAGGAGTTGTCCTTCCGCGACCCGCTCACCGGGGTCTACAACCGGCGTTTTATGATCGACAACCTGCGCATGGAAGTGGCGCGCTGCAAGCGCCACCAGGAACCGCTGGCGCTGATGATCTTCGACCTCGACGACTTCAAGCAGATCAACGACCAGCACGGCCATGACGTGGGCGACCGCACCCTGCGGGACGTGGCGCGGGTGGCCCAGGAGCACCTGCGGGAATCCGACGTCCTGTGCCGCTACGGCGGCGAGGAGTTTCTGGTGGTGATGCCCGGTGCCAACGCCGAGCAGGCCATGCAGCGCGCCGGCCAGATACTCGAGGCGATACGCGACCTGAGCATCCCCGCAGAAGCCGGGGAGGTCCGCATCTCGGCCTCCATCGGCGTCGCGACCTTTCCCGCCTCGGGCCATACCGAGCTGGCCCTGCGCCGCGCCGCCGATCAGGCCATGTACGACGCCAAGGCGCGGGGCAAAAACCGCATCCTGCTGGCCACCGCCTGCGTCACGATTTGAATCCCGGCACAGGTTGGCGGTAGACTCACGGCTCTTGTCGGGGTGCCCGCTGCCAACGCAGGCTGAGAAATACCCGCTGAACCTGATCTGGTTGACACCAGCGTAGGGAACAAGACGTCTGGGCACAGTCCGCCCTCACCTCTCCCTCGAACCGGCAGCGCAGCACTCCTTCGTATAACCAGCGAGGCCTGCCCATGTCATCGTCCAAAACCACCTTTCTGCGCGACAGCGCCACCGTCGACAGCGCCTCGGTGCAACCGCTGCCCGCGTCGCGCAAACTGTACGTGCAGGGCAGTCGCGCCGATATCCGGGTTCCCATGCGCGAGATCGCGCTGACCGGCACGCCGGTGGAAGGTCGCGACGGCCAGTCGCGCATCGAGCCCAACGCGCCGGTGCGTGTCTATGACACCTCGGGCCCCTACACCGACCCCGACGCGGTGATCGACATCCGCAAGGGCCTGGCTGCGCTGCGCACGCCGTGGATACTGGAGCGCGACGACACCGAACAGCTGTCCGGCGACAGCTCGGACTACAGCCGCGAGCGCGCCGCGGACACGGCGCTGGACGCACTGCGTTTCGATCTCAAGCGGCGGCCGCGGCGCGCCAAAGCCGGCCACAACGTCAGCCAGATGCACTACGCCAGGCGCGGCATCATCACCCCCGAAATGGAATTTATCGCGATCCGCGAAAACATGGCGCTGGCCCAGGCCCGCGAGCAACGCGATCTCGCGCAACAGCACCCCGGTGAAAATTTCGGCGCCAGCATTCCCGGGGAAATCACCCCTGAGTTCGTGCGTCAGGAAGTCGCCCGCGGCCGCGCGATTATCCCCGCCAATATCAACCACCCGGAGCTGGAGCCGATGATCATCGGCCGCAATTTCCTGGTGAAGATCAACGGCAATATCGGCAACTCGGCGCTGGGCTCCTCCATCGAAGAGGAAGTCGCCAAGCTGACCTGGGGCATCCGCTGGGGCGCGGACACCATGATGGACCTGTCCACCGGCAAGAACATCCACGAAACCCGCGAATGGATCATCCGCAACTCCCCGGTGCCGGTGGGCACGGTGCCGATTTACCAGGCGCTGGAAAAAGTCGACGGCGTGGCCGAGGACCTGACCTGGGAGATTTTCCGCGACACCCTGATCGAACAGGCGGAACAGGGCGTGGACTATTTCACTATCCACGCCGGCGTGCTGCTGCGCTATGTGCCGCTCACCGCCAAGCGCGTCACCGGCATCGTTTCGCGGGGTGGCTCAATCATGGCCAAGTGGTGTCTGGCGCACCATAAAGAGAACTTTCTCTACACCCATTTCGAAGACATCTGCGAAATCATGAAGGCCTACGACGTGTCCTTCTCCCTGGGCGACGGCCTGCGTCCCGGCTCCATCGCCGACGCCAATGACGAGGCCCAGTTCGGCGAGCTGGAGACCCTGGGCGAACTGACCCAGATCGCCTGGAAGCACGATGTGCAGGTGATGATCGAAGGCCCCGGTCATGTGCCCATGCACATGATCAAGGAGAATATGGACAAGCAGCTGGCCCACTGCGACGAAGCGCCCTTCTACACACTGGGGCCGTTGACCACCGATATCGCACCGGGTTACGACCACATCACCTCCGGTATCGGCGCGGCCATGATCGGCTGGTTCGGCTGCGCCATGCTGTGCTATGTCACGCCCAAGGAGCATCTGGGCCTGCCCAACAAGGACGACGTCAAGACCGGCATCATCACCTACAAGATCGCCGCCCACGCCGCGGACCTGGCCAAGGGTCACCCCGGCGCGCAGCTGCGGGATAACGCCCTCAGTAAGGCGCGCTTCGAGTTCCGCTGGGACGACCAGTTCAACCTGGCCCTGGACCCGGACACCGCGCGCAGCTTCCACGACGAAACCCTGCCCAAGGAATCCGCCAAGGTCGCGCACTTCTGCTCCATGTGCGGCCCCAAGTTCTGCTCCATGAAGATCACCCAGGAAGTCCGCGCCTACGCCGCCGAACAGGGCTACGAAGTGCAGGGCGAGGCAATACGCATGCTGGACGTGGAAGCAGAAATGGCGGAGAAGGCAAAAGAGTTTCGGGAACATGGCAGTGAGATTTACAACAAAGTCTGACGTCGGACGCTGGACGTCTGACGCAAAGGCGGGGCGTCGACCGGAGCGAGGTTTGAGGTGACTATAAGCAGGTATACAGGCTGGATACGTTGCGGGGGCATTCGATGCCGGCAGTGACCGCGTCAGACGTCAGACATCAGACGTCAGACGTACTCATCGCCGGCGCCGGTCTGCTGGGGCGTTTGCTCGCCTGGCGGTTGCTGCGCGCCGGTCACGCCGTGAGTCTGTTCGACCGCGACCAGCCCGGCGCGGAGCGCAGTGCGGCCAAGGTGGCGGCGGCGATGCTGGCGCCCTATTCCGAAGCCGTGGCCTGCGAGCGGGAGATCTTCGACTGGGGGCTGGAGTCCATGGCGCGCTGGCCGCAATGGCTGGAGGAACTCGAGGCCGACAGCGGCATGCGCGTCGAGCTGCGCCTGCGCGGCAGCCTGGTGGTGGCCCATGCCCGCGACGCGGCCCTGCTGGACCACTTCAACCAGTTGCTGCGCGCGCGCGTCGGCAGCACCGACGCCGTGCAATACCTGGATGCCGCCGGCGTGCGCGACTGCGAGCCGGAACTGGCCGGGGCCTTCAGTCGCGGCACGTTCCTGAACGGCGAGGGCTGCCTGGACAACTGGCAGCTGCTGGACGCATTGCATACCGCCATTCTGCGCCTGGGCGGGAACTGGCACTGCGGGGCCGAGGTCCAGGCACTGCGCGGTGGCGGCCTGCGCGTCAACGGCGAGTGGTTGAACGCCGGGCAGGTGATCGACTGCCGCGGCACCGGCGCCAAGCCGGACGCCCCCCGGCTGCGCGGGGTGCGCGGCGAAGTGCTGTGGGTGCAGGCGCCGGAGGTGCAGCTGAGTCGCCCGGTGCGGCTGATGCACCCGCGCTACCAGCTCTATATTTCGCCGCGCCCGGACCACATCTATGTGATCGGGGCGACCGAGATCGAGAGCGAATCCACCGCGCCCATTACCGTGCGCTCCAGCCTGGAACTGCAGTCGGCGCTGTACAGCCTGCACCGCGGATTCAGCGAGGCGCATATTTTGAAAGCCTATGCCCAGTGCCGGCCTGCGTACCCCGACAACCTGCCGCGCATCGACAGCGAACCGGGCCTGCTGCGCGTCAACGGCCTGTACCGGCACGGCTACCTGCTGTCGCCACTGGTGGCGGAACTGGCCCTGCAAAGCCTGCACGGGCCCGTGGACCACAGCATCGTGCGCCGGCCGGTGGCCGCATGAAACATTGAAGGACTTGAAGCAAAGGAGACTGGCGCTGTGATTGCAGTACAACTCAACGGCGAAGCGCGGGAACTGGGCGCCGCCCTTTCCCTGAGCCAGGCGCTGGAGCAGTGGGGCTATCGCTGCGACAAGGTGGCGGTCGCCATCAACACCGAATTCGTGCCGCGCTCCCGCTACCACGAAATCGTGATCAAAAACGGCGACGCGCTGGATGTGGTCGCGCCGGTGCAGGGCGGTTGATCATGCAACGCCCCGCCGGCGCATACCGAGGACGCACCCGATGACTGCTGGATCCGATCCGCTGACCCTGTACGGCGAGGTGTTCGAAAGCCGCCTGCTGCTGGGCACGGCGCTGTACCCGTCGCCGCAGATCATGGCCGACGCCGTGACCGCCAGCGGCGCGGAGATCATCACCGTATCCCTGCGGCGGCAGTCGCCGGAAAGCGGGGGCGGCAACACCATCTGGGATTTCATCCGCCGGCTCGGAAAGCGCCTGCTGCCCAACACCGCCGGTTGCCACAGCGCCCGCGAGGCCGTCACTTTGGCACAGATGTCGCGGGAGATTTTTGAAACCGACTGGCTCAAGCTCGAGGTGATCGGCGACGAATACAACCTGCAGCCCGACCCCATCGCCACCCTCGACGCCGCCCGCGAACTGGTCAGGCTGGGCTTCAAGGTGCTGCCCTACTGCACCGACGATCTGGTGCTGTGCCAGCGCCTGCGCGACGCCGGCTGCGAGGTGCTGATGCCCTGGGGCGCACCCATCGGCACCGGCCGCGGCCTGATGAATGCCTACAACCTCGCCAGCATCCGCAGCCGGCTGCCGGAGATGCCGCTGATCGTCGATGCCGGCATCGGCAGGCCGTCTCATGCGGTGCAGGCCTTCGAGCTGGGCTATGACGCAATCCTGCTCAACACCGCAGTGGCCCAGGCCAGTGACCCGGTACTGATGGCCCGCGCCTTCCGCCACGCAGCGCAGGCCGGTCGCACCGGCTACCTGGCGGGCGCCATGGCCGAGCGCCAGACCGCGCAGGCCAGCACCCCGGTGCTGGGTACGCCGTTCTGGCACCAGGAAAACTGACGCCCGTCGACCGCGACGTCCCGCGGTTTGCCATATCAGTGCATCGCCCGGGAAAGCGGCCCGGCAGGCGCAATCGCGTGACAGGGCGCGCCGCGCTACTTTAGATTCCGGGTACACCGATCCGCGAGTGCCATCCGCCATGATAAAAGCCATCTGCTTCCTGAAGCGCAACCCGGCGCTGAACGCCGAGCAATTCCACCGCCACTGGCGCGAGGTCCACGCGCCGCTGTTTGCCGACACGCCGCTGCGCCGGCATATCCGCCGCTACGAACAGAACCCCCGCCTGCCCGCCGACTATGACCGGGCGCGGCGCGGCAGCGAAGTCGCGGATGCCGGCTTCGACGGCGTGACCGTGCTGTGGTACGACCGTCTGGAAGATTTCCAGGCCATGGTCACCGACCCGCTGTACCAGGCGCAGGTGATGCCCGACGAGCGCAAGCTGCTGGACACCGCGGCCACCTGCTGGCTGATCGCCGGCCCCGAGCAGGTCATCGTCGACAAGCCCGGCGGGCGCGCACGCGCCGGCGCCAAGCTGCTGTCGATCTTCCAGCGCAACCCCCAGCTCGACATCGCCACCTTTCGCAAGCACTGGCGCGAGAACCACGGCGGTCTGTTCCAGAACGTACCGTCCCTGAACAAGGACATCCTGGCCTACGATCAGAATCCGCGCCTGGACGAGGATTACGCCATGGCGCCGGAGCGCAGCTATGACGGCGTCACGGAACAGTGGTTCGAATCCCTGGATAGCTTCATTGCCTCCCTGGATGAGCCGGAGCAGGCAAGCAGGGTCTTTCCCGACGTGCAGTACATGCTGAACACCGCCACTGTGCATTTCCTGATGAGCGCGCCGCCCTCGGTGATCATTGCCGATGACCAGAGCGGCCAGACCCGTTAAGCGGTATCACCGGTGATCCACGCACTGCACCATGTGGCGCTGTCGGTGCGCGATATGGACCGCGCGCTGGCCTTCTATCGCGACCTGCTGGGCTGGCACGTGGTCTACGATCGCGGCTTTGGCGGCCGCCGGGTCGAGGCAATTACCGCCCTGCCCGGCGCGCTGGGACGCAGCGTCCTGTTGCGCCTGGGCAGCAGCCGGCTGGAGCTGTTTGCCTTTGAACAGCCGGTGCCGACACCGCGGACCAGCCAGCGGGAGGTGCACGAGCTGGGCCTGACACACCTGTGTTTCAAGGTCGACAGCATCGACGCAGAGTACCAGCGGCTGCTGGCGGCGGGGGTGCCCTTCCACGCCGAGCCCCAGGACTTCGGCAGCTTCCGCGCCACCTACGGCCGCGACCCCGACGGCAATGTGTTCGAACTGCTGGAGGTCACCGGGGCCGACAGCCCGATGTAGCAGCGCACTGATCGACGAGCTTGCGGCCTTAGCAGCGCGGCCTGATCTTCCGACACTTAACTAACACCTATCCCGGAGATTCAGTATGTCCAGCCTCGTCACCGAGAACGATGTATTCCCCTGGGCCGAGCAGGTCCTGAATGGGAAAATCACTTCAGCCGTGCGCCAGGGGGGACGGGAGTCCGGAGGGCGCCCCGGCTGGTTTGTCGAACTACAAGGTAAGAATGGGAGCACCCGTTACTATATTCGCGCCCATCGCGGAGGCGATTTCGGCTACATCCAGGAGTACGACCTTCAACGGGAGGTTCGCATACTGAAACTGCTGAAAGAGGAAAACATTCCAGTCCCGGGAATTATCGCCTCCGCCGACACACCGAATGCTGCAATTATGCAGTTCGTGGAGGGAGTCAATGATTTTACGGAGATAACAGACGCCTCTGAGCGCGATGCTGTAGCGCGGGATTTCGCCCGGGTCATGGCGCAATGGCACGCCATTCCTGTGGAAAAATTTGCGCGTATCGGCCTTGTCGTCCCCGGCAATGCCGAAGAGCTGCTGGAGGCTGATCTCAGTGTCTGGGAGCGTGGCCACTTCCCGCTTCTGCTGGAACCGGTGCCAGTCGTCACGTTTACCTGCCAGTGGCTGCGGCGCAACCGCCCGGAGATGCCGGAACGCCTGGTATTGGTGCAGGGCGATACAGGGCCCGGCCAATTTCTCTTCAAACAGGGCAAGGTGCAGGCGGTCGTGGACTGGGAGCTGGCGATGCTGGGCGACCCCATGCGTGAGCTCGCGCATATCCGGACCCGCGATGTCTGGTACCCCACGGGTAATTTGCCGAGCTGGTTCCGCTACTACAGTGAGTTTTCCGGTGTCCCGCTGGATCTGGAAAAGATCCGTTACTACAGCGTCATTGGCATGCTGACCACCGCCCTGGCGCTGGGGCCCGTCGTGCAGCGCCTGAATCCGCGGGATGAGCACGCGGAATGGATTGCACAGGATATCTGGTCGAAGAAGGCGACCGCTGAAATGCTGGCGGAGGCGACGGGCACCGAGCTTACAAAGCTTCAGCTGCCAGTGGCCGAGCCCTCCTACATATCCAGCTTGTTTGATGCACTGACAGACAACCTCAAAGAGGAGCAGGCTCCTCATATTCAGGACAGCTTTTTACACCACCGCATGCAGATGACCCTGCGCCTGGTCGCGCATATGCGCAATATCGCCGAGATCGGTGCCGAGATTGCCGAGCTTGAGCTCGACGACATGCGGGCGCTGCTGGGCTCAAGACCAAAGAGCGTGAAGGAGGGTCACCGTGCAATGGACAAGCTGGTTCAGCAGGCGGGGCCGGATATGGACCGCGCCCTGATCCAGTATTTTCACCGCCATGCCCAGCGCGAGGAGGCGCTAATGCGCGGCGGACTTGGCCGTGCAGAATCTGCAAAGGCATCACCCATCATCTAACAGGCAGATTATCCAATGTCACAGATCAACAATGAAGCCAACAACAAGCTGCTGGCCCAGCGCTTTTTTAAAGGTATCGCGCAGGCAGACCGGGCCGATCTGATGCGCATTGTCAGCCCGGACCTTACCTGGGCAGTGCCCCAGTCTGCTGTTCCACCGTATGCCGGCACGCACCACGGCGCGGCACTTATCGTTGACATGATGCTGGGCGCGGTGGGACAGACCTTTCTCCCGGGCACAGTTGAGCACAGGATTTTGATGATGGTCGCCGACGGCGATACTGTGGTCGCTGAAACCAATATGCAGGCCAGGCAGGAGAGCGGCCGGGAATATAACAACTTCTATGTATTTATATTCGAGTTTCAAAACGGTCTTATCAGCGGAATCCGGGAACATGTTGACACGGCGTACGCCATAAACTTTTTTTCCGCCGGGCATTAATCGCGCATGGAGCTGCCGCTTATCAGACCGCGTTTTTCCTGGCGGATAAATCGTTCCCGCCAGCTCTGATTTACCGCCCTGTAGCCGATGGCAATTTCTGCGCAGCAGCATCCATTAAGCGTGCCGTAAATTAGATTGAATACCCAAGGGGAATGCCAATGAATACCAGCCAACGCCACCCCGAGCCTTTCTCCATCAACATCACGCAATCGAAAATCGACGATCTGCACCATCGCTTGAAGCGTGTTAACTGGCCCACGGATTACGCCAATGAGGACTGGGGCTATGGAACGAACCGAGACTATTTACAGGCGCTGACTGGCTATTGGCTGGAGGAATACAGCTGGCGGGCGCAGGAAGAGAAGATGAACACTTTCAATCACTTCAAAGTAGTGATTGAAGACATACCCATACACTTTATTCACCAGAAAGGGGTTGGTCCAAATCCGAAACCGCTGATT
The DNA here is from genome assembly GCA_034004805.1 of Spongiibacteraceae bacterium. Taxonomy (GTDB): domain Bacteria; phylum Pseudomonadota; class Gammaproteobacteria; order Pseudomonadales; family CAMLJR01; genus JAVEVZ01. The sequence continues at coordinate 11,243 of JAVEVZ010000021.1, forward strand.
CTCACCCACGGCTGGCCCTGGACGTTCTGGGACTTTCGCAAGGTTATCGGTCCACTGAGCGATCCAGCCGCCCACGGCGGTAATCCGGAGGATGCTTTCGATGTGGTGGTTCCGTCGCTGCCGGGCTTTGTCTTCTCAAGCCCGCTCCGCAAACCGGGCGTGAACTGGTGGCGCACCGCCGATATATGGGCAGTGCTGATGCGGGACATATTAGGTTACAAACAATTTTTCGCCCATGGCGGAGACTGGGGTTCTCTCGTCACCTTACAGCTGGGGCACCGGTATGCCGATCAACTGCGCGGCGTGCATGTGTCTGGCGTAGCACCGCTAAGCCTGTTTTCGGGTGAGCGGCCCTGGGCGATTGGTGGCGCTCTTGATGGCTTGCCGCAAGACAGCTCGGAACGCGCGGCGATGCTCGCCTGGGAGAAGAAGTTTGCCAGCCACGTTGCTGTTCAGCACCTCGACCCGCAAACCCTCGCCTATGCCATGCACGATTCGCCCTTAGGACTTTGTGCATGGCTCGTTGAGCGCCGGCGAAACTGGGGCGATTGCAAAGGGAATGTGGAAGCGAGATTCAGCAGGGACGACCTGCTCAACAACGTCATGCTTTACTGGCTTACCGACAGCTTTGTTAACTCAGCGCGCTTTTATCAGGAATCATCCCGGCAGCCCTGGCACCCGGATCACGACCGCATGCCGGTAGTTTCAGCACCTACAGGCATCACCCTGTTTGAGCCGGATATGGCACCGGTCGATATGAGCTGGTCTGAACATTACTGTCATTGTGTGCAGACTCGAGTTCACCCCAGTGGAGGGCATTTTGCTGCCGCCGAAGAGCCGGAGATTCTCGTAAAGGATCTGCGCGATATGTTCAGGCAGCTTTAATCAAGGCAACACCGCAGTGTCGGCGACGGGCCGACCGCTGATGTCGCGAGGCGCCGCAGATACAGGCGCAGACGCATCCTGCAGTGTTCACAGCTTTCCGCCACCGCCTGTTTATGGCCGCAGTCGCGGCGGTGCAAACCGCGGCAAGCCATGCCCGCGGCGCAACCCGGGCGGGGCGCTGCGGTACACCGGCAGGGGTCAGACCAGGCAGGAAGCCAGGTAAAAGCCACCCAGCAGATAACAGCCCGCGATCAATACGGGATCGGAGGCGAGCTTCCGGTGGTTGATATGGTAATAAAGGCCGCTGCCGATCAGGCCAGCGCCCATCACACCCACTACCGCATAGGCGACGATCATCATCCTGGTTACCCCTGGCGTTTTTATGATTATTCCGCAGGTTTCTATGAACCTTGCTGGCAATAACAGTAGCCAAGCTGCCAGCCGGGTTCAAGCGCCAATTGATGCCGCCTGCGCCCGTCGCTCTGCGGACGGGCGCGGTGGACAGATTGTCAGTCTGCCCTGGGCTTTTTGAGCCTGGGCTTGGAGGCCGGCTTGCTCTTCCTGGTCTCGGCGGCAGGCTTGTCGGCGCGGGGTTTGCGCGGCTTGACGCGCAGCGGCGCCTCGCCGTCGCTCATGCGCGCGATCCCCAGCGGGTGTTGCATGACCCTTACCTTCTGCAGATGCTGCAACAGTTCCCTGGGTATATCCGCCGGCAGGTCGACCGTACTGTAATCGTCGTACAGGGCGATATGGCCGATAAAGGCGCTGTCGATATCCGCCTCATTGGCGATCGCACCGACGATATGGCCGGGCTGGACCCCGTGGTTGCGGCCCACCGCGAGGCGGAACCGTTCCATGGCCACATCCGGGTGGCCACGCAGCGGACGCGGGCCGTCGCCATCGGCAGCCGGGGGGCGCTTGCGCGGGGCGCGGGGCGGCTCAGCGCCATCCTCGCGCAGGACGGGCGGGCGCGATTGCGGCCGGTAGGGTTCGCCCTGTTCCCTGTAACCCCGGGTCTCGCGCTGCTCTTTGTAATCCCGCGGCTCCCGGCGCACCGGCACGTCTTTCAGGTCCAGCAGCAGGGGCTGATCGCCCTGGGCCATCAGCGCCAGAGCAGCCGCGATATCCAGCGGGTCGGCGTCGGTCTCGGCCTGCAGGGCGACGATAATGTCCCGGTAGCTGTCCAACTCGCCGGCCAGCACTTCGCGGACCCGGTTCTTGAAGCGCTCGACCCGGCGCGTGTTGATATCCCCGGCGCTGGGCAGGTGCATGGGCTCGATGGTCTGGCGGGTGGCCTGCTCGATCATCTTCAGCATGCGCCGCTCGCGGGGCGCGACGAACAGAATGGCGTCGCCCTGGCGCCCGGCGCGGCCGGTGCGGCCAATGCGGTGGACGTAGGCCTCGGTGTCGTGGGGCATGTCGTAGTTGATGACGTGGCTGATGCGGTCGACGTCCAGGCCGCGGGCGGCGACGTCGGTGGCTACCAGGATGTCCAGCTGGCCGCGCTTGAGCCGCTCCACCGCCTTCTCGCGCTGGGCCTGGGGCACGTCGCCGTTCAGCGCCTCGCAGGCAAAGCCGCGGGCGGTGAGCTTGTCCGCCAGCTCCACGGTGCTGGTGCGGGTGCGCACGAAGATGATCATGCCGTCGGTGGCTTCAAACTCCAGCATGCGGGTCAGCGCGTCCAGCTTGTGGGTGCCGCTGACCAGCCAGTAGCGCTGGCGGATATTGTCGGCGGTGCGGGTCTTGGCGGCGATGCTGATATGCGCCGGGTCGCGCAGGTGCTTTTCAGCCACCTTGCGGATAGGCGCGGGCATGGTGGCCGAGAACAGCGCCAGCTGGCGGTCGGGGGGCGTCTGCTCCAGCACCCACTCGACCGCATCGATAAAGCCCATGCGCAGCATCTCATCGGCCTCGTCCAGCACCAGCGCCCGCAGCTGGTCCAGCTTCAGTGTGCCGCGCCGCAAATGGTCCATCACCCGGCCAGGGGTACCCACCACCAGCTGGGGGCCGCGCTGCAGCTGGCGGAACTGCGCGGTATAGGGCTGGCCGCCGTACAGCGGCAGAACCTGAAAGCCCTTGAGCCCCGTGGCATAGCTCTGGAACGCCTCCGCCACCTGCAGGGCCAGCTCCCGGGTGGGGGTCAGCACCAGCACCTGGGGCGCGTGCAGATTGCAGTCCATCCGCGCCAGCATCGGCAGGGCAAAAGCGGCCGTCTTGCCGGTGCCGGTCTGGGCCTGGCCAATCAGGTCGCGGCCACTCAGCAGCAACGGAATGCACTGCGCCTGAATGGGCGAAGGGGTTTCGTAGCCGACGGCACTGATGGCCGACACCAGCGCGTCGGGCAAGCCTAGGTCGGAAAAAGTAACAGGGGCAGCGGACATGGGGAGTTCCTGCAGGGGCAGGCGCACGGACTGCCGGGTGAAACGGGCGCAGACTATACACCAGTGGCGGGCCTTAACCTATGCGTAGTTGTACCAGCGGCGGCAATACCGGCCCTCTGCGGATGCATCCCGGTGACGAATCTTGCTAGGCTCTGCACGCCGCGCCGCGGCAGGATTTCCGTGACAGCGCATTCGCATTGAGGAACACCCATGTACGACTACGATCTACTGGTCATCGGCGCAGGTTCGGGCGGTGTGCGCGCCGCGCGCATGGCGGCGGGCTTCGGCGCACGGGTCGCGGTCATCGAAGACCGCTATCTGGGCGGCACCTGCGTCAATGTGGGCTGCGTGCCGAAAAAACTGTATGTGTACGCCTCGGAATACAGCGCTCACTTCGACGACGCCGAGGGCTTTGGCTGGTCAGCCGGCACGGCCCTGTTCGACTGGGCCACACTGCGCGACAACAAAAAGACCGAGATCGCACGGCTCAATGGCATCTACCGCCGGCTGCTGGAAAACGCCGGCTGTACCGTGATCGATGGCCGCGCAAGCCTGCGCGATCCCCATACCGTGACCGTCAACGACCAGTTCCTGAGCGCGGAAAAAATCCTTATCGCCACCGGCGGCTGGCCGTCGATCCCGGATATTCCGGGCCGCGAGCACCTGCTGAGCTCCAATGAAATCTTCGACCTGCCCCGGTTTCCCGAGCGGGTGCTGGTGATCGGCGGCGGCTATATCGCGGTGGAGTTCGCCAGCATTTTTGCCGGCCTGGGCGCTGATACCGTGCAGCTGTACCGCGGCCCGCTGTTTCTGCGCGGCTTCGACGACGATATCCGCCGCCACGTGGCCCGGGAAATGCCCAAGAAGGGCTTGGACCTGCGCTTCAATCTCAATGTGCAGGCGGTTGCGCAGCGCGCCGACGGCAGCTTCGCCGCCACCCTCACCGACGGCAGCGTGCTGGAAACCGACGCCATACTGTGCGCCACCGGGCGCAAACCCCACCTCGCCGGCCTGGGCCTGGAGCACACCCGGGTGCGCTACACCGACAGCGGCGCGATCGCGGTGGACGAGACCTTCCGCACCGCAGAGCCCTCGATTTACGCCCTGGGGGATGTCACCGGCGGCATGGAACTCACGCCGCTCGCGCTGGCCGAGGGCATGGCCTTTGCCCGCCGCGAATTCGGCGGGCTGGACGCGGCGGTGGACTACGACAATATCCCCACCGCCGTGTTCTGCCAGCCGCCGATAGGCACCGTGGGCCTGACCGAAGCGCAGGCCCGCGCCCGCTACGACGACATCGTGATCTTCAAATCCGAATTCCGGCCCATGAAGCACACCATCAGCGGCCGCGACGAACGCACCCTGATGAAACTGGTGGTCCAGCGCAGCACCGACAAGGTGCTGGGCGCCCATATGGCCGGCGCCGATGCCGGTGAAATCATCCAGGGCATTGCCATCGCGCTGCGGGCCGGCGCCACCAAGGCGGTATTCGACTCCACCATCGGCATCCACCCGACCGCCGCCGAGGAGTTCGTCACCATGCGCGAGCCGGTGCCGGGCGGCTGAACACCGCGCGGACACGCCGAGCGGACCAGCGCGAAGCGCGGCAAGCTAGTCGAAGAGCTTGTCGTTCGCAGGCGCAGCGGGGCGTGGACTGCCCGGCGGAACCGAACTGCCACGCAGGGGGTTGCAGTTCTTGATCACCACCTTGCCCTGCAGCAGATTGCCCTTGGAGTACTCGTTGAAGTGGCAGGTGTTGGCAGCCGGGTCGTAGTTCTCTATCCACAGGTTGTCGTCCTTCCAGGTCGCCGTGATGTGCTGCTGCCCCTCGGGCACGGTGACGCTCATCACGCCGCCGTAGCGCTTTACAAAAACCTGCTGGAAGTGGAAGTAATACAGCCCCCAGCCCAGCACAAACACGATCGCCGCGCCGATAAAGCCATACTTCCAGCGGTTGCTGCGCCCCAGCAGGGCCAGCACTGCCATGGCCAGGGCGATGGTCGCCGCCCAGTAGAGATAGGTGATCATGAACTGCGCTCTCCTTTTGTCAGGCTGTCTGGCCGACTGTGTGCCAGACAGCCTGTCGGACTGTCGACCACCGCGGCGCGGGGTCGAGGATCGGGTTCAAGGGACATGCACACCAACCCATGTCCCCCTGAACAGTTCCCGTCATCACTCGCGCAGCAGAAAGCTCAGCACCGTGCTCTCGAATTCGGCCTTGCGCTCGATCATCGCCCAGTGGCCGCAATTGGGGAACACGTGCAGCTCGCAACGGGGAATGATGCGCATCGGCACCAGCGCCATGTCCAGTGGACTGACCCGGTCATCGCGGCCCCAGGTGAGCAGGGTCGGCGCCTGTATCGACGCGAGATGCACCAGGCGCTGGTGGGCATTGGGGCCGCGGAACTCGGCGGCCAGGGCCTCCAGACCGGCGCGGGAATACATCTGGCGGGACGAGGCCAGGGTCTTGGGGTCGGTGGCCTGCTTGAAGCGCAGCTCGTTCTGTTCCTCGGTGACCAGTGACTGATCGAACACCATGGAGCGCAGCCACGCGGGGATGCGCTCGCGGGG
>JAVEVZ010000307.1:0-3601 GCA_034004805.1 Spongiibacteraceae bacterium
GCTGTGCAGGTGAGTGATACCGCCCATGGCGTCCAGTACTTCGCGTCCCACCCGCAGGCTGGCATCGAGACTGGCGGTCATGGACAGGTCGGTGAGCACCTTGACCAGCTTGTCGTCCTTGCCCTCCGTGGGCACGCCGCCGATGGCGTCCGCACTGTTTTCATGCATGGCCAGAAAGCCCGCCATCGTCGACGTTGCACCGCGCTGCGACAGCGCATACACGGAACTGCCGCGGGCCTTGGGCGAGTGGAAGGCGTCGGCATGGACCGACACAAACAAATCGGCCTGCTGTTTGCGGGCCTGGTCGCGACGACTTTTGAGGGCGACGAAATAATCGCCGGTGCGCACCATGACCGGGCGGTAGCCCTTGCGCTTCTTCAGCTCCGCTTCGAGGGCCTTGGCGATGGCCATGACCACGTCCTTCTCGCGCAGCCTGGTGGGGCCCAGCGCCCCCGGGTCCTCGCCACCATGGCCGGCGTCGATGGCGATAATCACATCCCGGTCGGTGCCCAGCTGGGCAATGGACTTGACCGTGGGCGCCGACCGCGCGGTCTCTTCCAGGTCAACCACCAGGCGGTCGCCCAACTCGCCGTTGGGCTTGAGGAGAAAGCTGCGCGGCTGGACCGCTGTCTTGAGATCCAGCACCACCCGCAGGTCCTTGCCATTGCGCACCGCGTGGCGGATGCGCAGCACTGGCGAATCCGCGGTATCGGGCAGCGCCAGATTCGCGGCAAACGACGCGTTCTGGATATCAATCACCAGCCGGTCGGGATTCCTCAGAGGCAGGACCTTGTGGCTGGCCGGCCCGCTGAGGTCCAGCACCAGGCGGGTGTGATCGGGCGCCGGCCACAGCCGCAGGCCCGTGACCTCGGCAGCCAGGGTCGGGCCAGCGCTGAGCAGGCTCAGGGCGAGGTACAGGATCAGCTGGCGCAGACGCTTGGGCATAACTTGAAGAATAAGCCATAGATCCCTGATATGGCTAGCTTAATTGCCAATTTTTGCGATGATTTCCCGACCCAGCGGCGAGTGCGCCGTCAACGCCGCCACCCGCGCGTCCGCCGCGGGGCGCAAATGGATCCAAAGGTCAGGCTCAGGCAACCAGCCCTGACCGCGTTCAGGCCACTCCACAAGGCACAGACTGGCGCCGTCGAAATAGTCCCGCGCGCCCAGGTACTCCAGCTCCTCCGGATCGGAAAGCCTGTACAAATCAAAGTGATAGATTCTACGCCCGGCAACCTCGTAGGGCTCCACCAGGGTGTAGGTGGGACTCTTGACCGCGCCCTGGTAGCCCAGCCCGCGCAGCAGGCCGCGGCTCAGACAGGTCTTGCCGGCACCCAGCGGACCGCTCAGGTAGACCACGGCGCCGGCGCCGTCCGCCAGGGCACCGGCCAGCCGCTGGCCCAGACCGGTGGTGGCCTCTTCATCAGCGAGATGCAGTTTCATGGGTTGTCCTTCATGGATTGACCAGGCTTCGCAGTTCGGACATGAGATCCTCCGCCAGCAAGCCGCGCTGGCCTCCGGCCCGGGCCGCCCGGTCGGCCGCCCAGCCGTGCAGACACACCCCCAGACAGACCGCCGTCGCAGGGCTCAGCCCCTGGGCCAGCAGCCCCCCCAGTACACCGCTCAGCACATCGCCCATGCCGCCGCTGGCCATGCCGGGATTGCCGTAATCCCCGACAAACAGGCCGTCCTCTGTGGCCACCACCGTGCCAGCGCCTTTCAGCACCACCCGCGCGCCCCAGCGCTGCGCCAACTGGCGCGCGGCGCCGTAGCGGTCCGCTTCGATCGCCGCGGTGCTGCAGCCCAGCAGGCGGGCCGCTTCGCCCGGGTGCGGCGTAATGATCCAGTTGGCCGGCGGCGCGCCCAGCCAGCGGGGCCGCTCGCTCAGCAGGTTGAGGGCGTCCGCGTCCACCACCGCGGGCAGGCCGGATTTCAGCGCCTGGAACAGGAGCTGCTGGGCCCAGGGCTCGCGCCCCAAGCCGGGGCCCACCACCACCACCGAGGCCCTGGCCAACAGTGGCGCCAGCCCATTGCCATGGTCGACGCCGTGGGCCATGACCTCCGGCACCCGCGCCACCAGCGCAGGGACGTGCTCGGGCCGGGTGGCGCAGCTCACCAGCCCGGTGCCCACCCGCGCGGCGGCGGTCGCCGCCAGTACGGCGGCACCGGCCATGCCGCGCTCGCCGCCCACCACCAGCACGTGGCCCCAGTGACCCTTGTGGCTGGTGGCCGGCCGCGGCGGCAGCCAGCGCCGGCGCAGGGCGTCGCCATCCAGGCGCAGGGCGGTCGCCGCGACTTCCGCGCCCAGACTCTCCGGCAGACCCAGGTTGGCAAACACCAACTCACCGCAAACCGCGGGACCCTGCGCAGTCACCAGACCCTGCTTGAGCCCGACAAAGGTCACGGTCAGCGCCGCGCGCACGGCCTGGCCCAGCACCCGGCCGGTGTCACTGCACAGCCCCGAGGGAATATCGGCGGCGACCACCGGCAGGCCGCTGGCATTGATCAGCGCGATGGCCTCGCCGTACTCGCCGCGGGGCTCACCCCGGGCGCCGGTGCCCAGCAGCGCATCCACCACCACGCCGTCCACGGGTGGCGGGTGACCGGCGAAGGCGCGCACGTCCACGCCGGCGGCCAGCGCCGATTCCCGCGCCAGGCGCGCATCGCCGCCGATCCGGTCGGCGTCCCCCAGCTGTACCACCTGTACCCGCAGACCGTGGTCCACAGCGAGCTGCGCCACCACGTAGCCATCGCCGCCGTTGTTGCCGGTGCCGCAGTAAACCGTGATCCGCGATGGACTGGGCCAGCGCGCCAGTAGCGCGGCAAACAGGGCGCGGCCGGCGCGTTGCATCAGCACGGCACCCGGCACGCCCAGCGCTTCGATGGCAAGGCGGTCCAGCTCGCGGACCGCTTCGGCCGTGTAGAGTGCTTGCGGCAACGCAACATTGTGCATGGCATATCCTCGGTGACGTGGCAGAATTATACCCATGCCCACAGCCCCCGCTCCCGTCACGCCCGACCCGGCCAGCCTCGGCCAGCGCATCCGCGCCTGGGGCCGGGAGCTGGGGTTTGCGGAAATCGCCATCACCGACACCGATCTCGGCCCCCACCGCGAACACCTCAGGGCCTGGCTGGCCCGCGAATTCCACGGCGAAATGCACTATATGGCGCGCCACGCGGACCTGCGCGAGCAGCCGGACGCCCTGCACGCCAACACCCTGCGGGTGATCAGCGCGCGCATGGACTACCGCCCCGCCGACGACGACCCCGAGGCCGTGCTCAACAATCCCGAGCTGGGCTATGTGTCGCGCTATGCCCTGGGCCGCGACTACCACAAGCTGATGCGCAAGCGCCTGGCCCAACTCGCCGCGCGCATCCACGACGAGATCGCGCCGCACCGCTACCGCGCGCTGGTGGACTCCGCGCCGGTGCTGGAGCGCGCCTTCGCCGAGAAGGCCGGCCAGGGCTGGATCGGCAAGAACACCATGCTGATCAACGAGCGCGCCGGCTCGTGGTTTTTTCTGGGCGAGATCTACACCGACCTGCCACTGCCGGTGGACCCGCCGCAAACCACCCAGCACTGCGGCAGCTGCACGGCCTG
>JAVEVZ010000308.1:0-3595 GCA_034004805.1 Spongiibacteraceae bacterium
GGCTATTTTTGCGCGAGTGTCAGCGCTACGGATGTTCCCGGTGGCTGGCGCGAGCGTCGACGTCCTATGTTTGACCCGTGCGTGTATTCTCTACAGAATGCGGGGCTACCAAGAAGCCGGTCGCAGCCGGCTTGAGCATGATTATCAACTGTTGTCCAAAAGGGGATGGCTATGGATGTTCGCAGCCTGGGCTATGTGTGGATCGAGTCCACTGATGTCGCTAAATGGCGGGAGTTCGGCACTGAAGTAATGGGGCTGATGAGCGCCCCCGGTATGCCGCAGGATGAAAATGTGTACCTGAAGATGGATGCCCGGCCTTACCGCTTTGCCATCTATCCTGGCGCCCGCGACCGGCTGGCTCTGTGTGGCTGGGAGTTGCGCGATCAGGCGGATTTCGAAACAGCCAGGGCCGAATTGAAGGCGGCGGGCGTTGCGTTTGAGTCGGTGTCGGCAGCGGACGCTAAACTGCGTCGCGTGCGCGAGGCGATTCGTTTGCAGGATCCCTCCGGCAACACCCTGGAGCTCTACTGGGGTGCCGATCTGGATTACGCGAAGTTTGTTTCTCCCACCGGCATCGCGGGTTTCGAAACCGGCTTTAATGGCGATATGGGCCTCGGTCACGCGGTGTTGCCGGCGGGCAAGTTGGCGGAAACCCGCGCCTTCTACAGAGACGTCCTCGGCTTCGGCGATACCGACTACATGCACTTCCATTTCAACCCCGATCCCGCCGATCCCGGTCAGGGCCTCCACTTCATGCACTGTAACAACCCGCGCCACCACAGCCTGGCGCTGTATGAAGATGGCAACAATCCTGCGGGCTGCATACACCTGATGGTGGAAGTACTGGATGTCGATGAAGTGGGCTACTGCCTGGATCGCGTCAACGAGCGCGGCGTGCCGGTGGTATCCACTCTGGGCCGTCACACCAACGACCGCATGCTGTCTTTCTATATGGCGACGCCTGGCGGTTTCGCGATGGAGTTTGGTACCGAAGGTCTGCAGATGGACTGGACGGACTACACGCCCACTGTCAGCGCACTGCCCAGCTTGTGGGGCCATAAGTTTCAGCCACAGAGCTGATCAGGGGTCTGAGCCGGCCGGCGATGAATGCACGGCGGGGCTGATCGCCGGACAAATCCACCCGAGGCATTGCGAGGGTGGACATGCAATCGCCGGGAAAGCGTAACCAGCAGCGCAAGCAGATCGCAACCAGATCGCAACCAGATCGCAACCAAAAAAGGCGGGCCGGCTGCGCGGTCCGCCTTGAGTCTTGCTGTATCTGAACAATGACCTGAATGGAGCGTTTACCCCGGAACCCTTGTGCCGAGTCGCCAAGCGGGCATGCTGCAGGGTTCCGTCACTCGCGGGTCCCAGTATAGGGCCCATGAAGGGCCGGCGTCAGACAGGTTTCCGATGAGCAGCAGTGCCGATTATCGCGTTGTGGTCTTTCGCAGACCATTGAACGACAGTCCGGGATGCCGACGTGACATCAAAGCGGTCCGCCGAAGCGGTTCCGGTGCCCTGTAAACGCCGCTGCCGGTGCGTCCCCTACCGGTGAGGGACGCGGCGTGACTTCGCTCGCCGCGTTCTGCAGCGGTTTCCAGCAAGCCCGATCAGCCCAGGTTGGCGACACTCTTGATCACCAGTCGCACCAGTTCTGCCTGGCGCGTGACACCGGTCTTGGCGAATACCGCTTTGAGCTGGGCGCGGGCCGTGTGCGGGCTGACGCCCAACTCGGCAGCGGCTTCAACCACCGAAAGCCCGCGGATCAGGCGCATGGTGAGAGCCGATTCCGCGGGCGTAAAGCCGAACAGGCGCTGTATCAGCTGTTGCGAAGTGTCCGTCTGGCGCTGGGGGTCGCTGATAAATACCGCTGCGCGCGGCCAGGCCTGGCCTTCGGACCACTCGCTGCTGGGAACGGGTTTAATCACCAGGCCGAGATCGGGTTTGCCGGAGGGGCGCTGGATGCGCATGGCGACGGTCAGGGCCGGGCCACTGCTCTCTATGCCCTGTTTGAGAAACGGTTCACGGAGGCGCCGGAACTCGTCGCCGTCTTCGCGGCGCGTGAAATGCAGTTGCCGCGCGCCGAGACTGATGCCGTCGCGCTCGGCGAGCAGTGCGTCTGCGACGTCGTTGGTATGTATTACTTCGCCCTGCTCATCCAGTATTACCGTGGCGACGGAGAGGCGGTCGAAAGCACCCGCGTACAGATCGCGCTCGGATTCTATGCGATTGAGGCGCGCGTGCAGTTGGATGGCCTGGCGGAGATGTTTGACCAGTCGCGCCATCAGCGACTTGTCAGTTGCGTTAAAAGCCGCGGTGTCGATGCTGCGGCAGGCGCGCAGTCGCGCCTGAAATCCGTCGGGCTCAATGGTATCGAAGCCGATGATATGTAAAATACCCGCTGGTTCAAGATAATGACGGTAGTATTCGCTTGTGCGCAGCTGGTCTTCCGGCACCAGTTCGGCCATGGTAAAAACCTCGCCGGGCGGCAGGTTTACGAAGGGGTCCAGCGCGAAAAACTGTTCCCGGTAGGCCGCCGCCGGCCAGTCCGCGGGATCTGCGATGCCTCCCTGCTGAGCCTGGTAGTTGAGAATAAGACCCGCGTCGCCGCTGGCGGGTGGGCGCAGCACCAGGGAAACGGCGAAGGCCTGCATGGTGCGACACAGCAAACCCAGGAAGCCTTGCCAGGGTGGGTCTTCCAGCGGACCGCGGTAGAGGCTGGCCAGCAGGTTATCGTAATCGTCAAGGTGCAAGCGGATCCTCCTGCGTGGGGCGAACGTCAGTACAGCGGGCTGGTGGCTCCGGTCCGGTACCCGGTGACGGAACCCGGCAATCAGGCCTGCAGTCAGCGTACCCCGTTTGAGGGATGCAGCGGACTGATCAGCCATCATAATGCCGACAAAACAGAATTTGTGCGACAGCGATGGAGATAGGTAATGAGCGATAAAGCAGCATTGCGCAGGCAATTGCAGGAGCGGGCCCGTGAGCTGGTGCCCGTGTTACGTGAACGCAGCGCCGAGTGCGAGCGCCTGCGCCAGGTGCCCAGGGAAACCATCGCTGATTTCAACAAGGCCGGCTTCTTTCGCATCCTGCAGCCCGCGCGCTGGGGCGGTTACGAACTCGATCCGCAGGATTTTTACGATGTGCAGATAACGGTTGCCGAAGGCTGCATGTCCAGCGCCTGGGTGCTGGGCGTGGTTGCCATTCACAACTGGCAGCTGGCGCTGTTTGATGACCGCGCCGCGCAGGATGTGTGGGGCGAGGACAGCAGTGTGCTGATTTCCTCCTCCTATATGCCGGTGGGCAGGGTGGAGTGGGTTGACGATGAGACTCTGAAGCTCAGTGGCACCTGGGGTTTCTCCAGCGGCTGCGATCATTGCGAGTGGGTATTCCTGGGGGCCGTGGTCCCGCCCAGGCCCGGCAGCGCCGCAGGTGGGCCGCCGGATATGCGAACATTTCTGGTGCCGCGCAAGGACTACACCATTGTCGATGACTGGCATGTGATGGGTCTCAAAGGCACGGGCTCCAAGACCATCGAGGTCAAGGATGCGATCGTGCCGGTCTATCGCACCCACAAGGCGGTGGACGGCTT
>JAVEVZ010000309.1:0-3583 GCA_034004805.1 Spongiibacteraceae bacterium
CTCACCGTGACGATGGCCGTCCACCCAGTTGCCTTCGTAGACGTTGCCGCTCGCCGAAGTCAGTGTGCCGCGGCCGTTGATCACGCCGTTGGAAAACGTGCCTTCGAAGCGGTCACCATTGCGATACAGCACCGTACCGGCACCGTCCGGAACACCCTCCTTGCACTGTCCCTGATACAGGCCGCGGGTATTTTCCTGCGCATTGATGAAGCTGACTTTGCAGTATTCGCCATCCGCGCTTTCCACCGATACTTCCAATGCCTGCAGTGCTTGCGCACCCAGCCCTGTACATGCCAGGAAGCAAAAGACGCCTAGAGTTTTATGATTCATGGTCTCTTCCTCCGTGTTGCCTTGTGGCCACGCGCTCAAATCTAGTCGAGCATCTGACCGGGTTCAACAAGGGCCCGAGGACTGCATCACGCAACAATTCCGGGCCGCGTCACAATCCGGGCCTCGCCATCTAACAGATGAACAAAGGCGCGACAGGCGGGAGCATAATCGGGTGATAATCTTGACGAAACAGCAATACCGGCCACTGCGGCGAAACCGCCCGCGACAAAAAACCATCGCGCGCGGGCATGCGGTTGGGCCGCACCACCGCCAGCGCCCGATTTATGACGCCGCAGCATCCGGTGTGCCGGCCGGCGGCAGCGCACCCCTTCGCTGTCGCACTCCCCTCGCCCGCAAAATACCTTTCATGCCGCTGCAAAGAAGTACCAGCAGCATCAGTTTCAGCCGCGATATCAGACACTTGGATGCACAGGCCCGATGCGGCTGATGCGCAGCCAGCATTCCGGCACAGCGCTTGACGCAAGTTGTTATGGGTTGCGCAACCGCGTTCCCGATCTTCGATGCCAAAAAAATCTAAGGACACCCCCTGAAGAACCCGGCGAGCGAAGACGACTGCCACCCTCTGACAGCGACGGGACTCCGACAAAGCGGGGCCTATGCGCGAACCCAAAACGCGGTTCCGGGCGCGTGCCAGGGCTGACACCTCTGGGCGCCGGTGGCATAATCCTCCGCCGACCCAGACCACGGCATTCCGCCCCATGCAGACTCTCACCCAGTACCTCCACCACAGCGCCGCCCCCGGCGGCCTGCAACAGACCCTCGGTGAAGTCGCCGTCGCCTGCAAGGACATCGCCCACCGGCTGCAACTGGGCGCCATGGCCGGCATCCTCGGCAACGCCGGTGCGAACAACGTACAGGGCGAGCAGCAGAAGCAGTTGGACGTCATCGCCAACGACCTGCTCAAACAGCGGCTGTTGAATTGCGGCGCGGTGCGCGCCATCGCCTCCGAGGAAGAGGACGAATCGGTCGCCGGCAATCTGTGCGGCGATCTGCTGATCGCCTTCGATCCACTGGACGGTTCGTCCAACATCGATATCAACAGCATGGTCGGCACGATCTTTTCCGTATATTGCTCGCGGGCCAGCGGACCCTTTCACGCTGCCGAATTCCTGCGGCCGGGTCGCGAGCAACTCGCGGCGGGCTATGTATTGTATGGGCCGTCGGTGATGCTGGTCCTGAGCCTCGGCCAAGGTGTGCAGATGTTCACCCTGGATACGCGAATCGGCGAATTCGTGCTGACTGCCAGGCGAGCCACCATCCCCCCTGAGACCCGCGAGTTCGCCATCAACATGTCCAACCGGCGCCACTGGGCCGCGCCCATGCAGCGCTATATCGCCGACCTGCTGCTGGGCAGTACAGGGCCGCGGGGCAAGAACTTCAATATGCGCTGGGTGGCGGCGATGGTGGCGGATGTGCACCGGGTGCTGTGCCGTGGCGGACTGTTTGCCTACCCCTGGGACCAGCGCGAGCCCGACAAGCCGGGCAAGCTGCGCCTGATGTACGAGGCCAACCCCATGGCCATGCTGGTCGAGCAGGCCGGCGGGCGGGCCTTCAGCGACCAGCGCCGGATCCTGGATATCCAGCCCGAACACATCCATCAGCGCGTGCCCGTCATCCTGGGCTCACGCGAGGAAGTGGAATGCTGCGTGGGCTATCACGGGAAGATGTCTGACGTCTAACGCCTTACGCTGGACGTCTGACGTCTGACGTCTGATGCTGGACGCCTGACGCTTCACGCTGGACGTCTGACGCTGTGGGCTGGACGCCCCGCGGCTTTTGCGTCAGACATCAGACGTCCAGCGTCAGACTCTCAGCCCACCGCCTCTGCCATAAACCGGATGGTATCCACGGTGGTGTCGTAGTTGCCGGAATGCCCCATCAGCAGGCTGGTCACCGGTGATTTCTTCCAGTCCGCCAGGCGTTCGCGGATGCGCTCCCGGGGACCCACCAGGGATATCTCGTCCACCAGGGCATCGGGCACCGCCTGGATGGCCTCCGCCTGCTTGCCGGCATACCACAGGTCCTGGACCTTTTCGGCGGCGTCGCCAAACCCCATGCGGTCCATCAGGTTCTTGTGGAAGTTCTCCTCGCGGGCGCCCATGCCGCCGAGGTACAGCGCCATGGTCATCTTGCCTGGCAGCAGTGCCTCCTCGAGGTTGTCGTTCACGATCACGTTGACCATGGCGATGATCTCGTGGCCCGGTTTGCGGTTGGCCAGGCTGTCGGCAAAGATATCCATGCGGTAGGGCGAGACAAAAATCGGCAGCCAGCCGTCGAACTCCTCGGCGGCCAGCTGCACGTTTTTGGGGCCCTCTGCCCCGAGAAATACCGGTATATGCGAGCGCAGCGGATGGGTGATGCTCTTCAGCGGCTTGCCCAGGCCCAGCGAATCGGGGCCGTGGTAGGGCAACTGGTACTGGTTGCCCTGGAACGCCACCGGGGCCTCGCGGGCAATCACCTGGCGAAAGATATTGAGCCACTCCCGGGTGCGCTCCAGGGGCCTCTTGAAGGGCTGGCCGTACCAGCCCTCCACGACCTGCGGCCCGGACACGCCAACTCCCAGGCAGAGGCGGCCGTTGGAGATATGGTCCAGCGTCAGTGCCGACATCGCGGCGCACACCGGCGTGCGCGCCGAGATCTGCATGACACCCGTGCACAGCCGAATGCGACTGGTGTGGGTGGCGATGGCCGCCAGCGGCGTGAAACAGTCGGAGCCGTAGGCCTCGGCGGTAAACACGGAATCGAAACCCTGCTGCTCGGCCTCCCTGGCCAGCTCGATAAAGCGATCCGTCGGCTGTTTCTGCCAGTACCCCAGATGCAAACCCAGTTTCATGCGTATTCCTCCGCGCCCTGGCCGCTGCGGTCATCGCCGCGACCCACCGTGCCCGGCATTATAGGAAGCACAACTGCGGGGACCTATGGCATTTCGGCTCAGTTGCCGGCGCGCGCCTGAGCCAATTTGTAACTGCCGGATGTTTTGCCACCGGCGCCGCTCCTGTCGCCTCTGATTTCAGCTTTTGTCCGGTCCGCGTGTCATTGGCCCACCGGACCGGGTTACCATTGCGCGGTTTTCTGCCCGCATTTCGAGGTTGTCGCATGTCCAGAATTGGATGGCTGGTCGCCGCAGTAGCTGCCGTCGTGATTGCATTGGTAGTGCTTGGCCTGTTCCGCGGCCAGCAAACCACAGCCGGAGCGGCGCGCCCGCCACTGCCGGTCTCGGTGCAAACCGTGC
>JAVEVZ010000310.1:0-3556 GCA_034004805.1 Spongiibacteraceae bacterium
GTGCCAGTACCGAGCAGGATATCGCCATCGCCGAGGCGGCGCTCGCCAGCCTGTCGCAATAGCTTGCCCGGCTGGTATCCCCTGCGGTTTGACAAACTGGGCCTGGCGTTGGAATATCGACGGCCTCGTCGACCACCCCTGCCGCCCGGCATTAAACGGACCCGCCTGCAAGCCCGGTACCCGTCGCCGGATCGTGCAGCCTCGTCAAACTGACAAACTGTTGCCGGAAGTCGGTATCATGCCGGGGCCGACACCGGCCCCCGACTATTTGCCGGCTTTCAACAGGCTGTGCCGGAGCCCGGCTCCGGCACAGCCACAGATTTTTAATGAGGACCGAGACGCCCATGCTGGACGATGCAAAACGACAGGCCCTGAGCGACATGCTGTACAACGCGCTGCGGACCCAGACTCCGGTGGCTCCCCTGACCGAGCAGGTCGCCGGCATCGACATCGATGATGCCTACCACATATCCCTGGGAATGGTGCAGCGTCGGGTCGACCAGGATGGCGAAAAAATCATCGGCAAGAAAATCGGCGTGACCAGCAAGGTCGTGCAGGAGATGCTGGGTGTCCACCAGCCCGATTTCGGGTTTCTCACCGACGCCATGCAGTATGAAAATGGCGCCGCGATACCGGTGGCCAACAACCTGATTGCGCCGCGCGCCGAGGCCGAGATCGGCTTTATGCTGAAAAAGGACCTGGTCGGGCCGGGCATCACCGAGCAGGACGTGCTGGATGCCACGGACTACATCATGCCCTGCTTCGAAATCGTGGATTCGCGTATCCGCGACTGGCAGATCAGGATCGAAGACACCATCGCCGACAACGCGTCCTGCGGGGTGTTTACGCTGGGCGAGGGCCGCGCCGATCCGCGCACCCTGGATCTGCCTAAACTGCGGATTCGGGTGTGGAAAAACGGCCAACCGCTGAGTGAAGGCCTGGGCTCGGCGGTGCAGGGCAACCCGCTGACCGCGGTCGCCTGGCTGGCCAACACCCTGGGGCGGTATAATATCCCTTTTAAAGCGGGCGAAGTGATTCTATCCGGATCGCTGGTGCCGCTTGAAAACGTAGGCGCGGGTGATGCCATGCGCCTCGAGCTGGAGGGCGTCGGCACCGCCGAAGTCCGATTTGTATAGAACCTTACTCCACATGTCGTTTGCGATGGGCGTTTGCGCCGCATCGGAACGCGGACACCGCCCCTGGCGACAGGGTGGAAGTGTCTGGTGCCGCCGCAGCACGCGCTGTCGAATGCAGCAGTTTGAGACGGGTTTTGAGTTGGGTTCCTGATGAACGAGCGTTCGAGAGGGTGGAGTTATTATGAGTAAGAAAATCAAGGCAGCAATTATTGGTCCTGGCAATATCGGCACGGATCTGCTGATGAAGGCACTGCGCTCGGATATTATCGAGCCGGTCTGGATGGTCGGCGTGGTGCCGGACTCGCCGGGTCTGGCGCGGGCCAGGGAACTGGGCCTGAAGACGACCGCAGACGGCGTTGACGGCCTGTTGCCCCATGTTGAGGAAGACGGCGTTCAGATCGCATTCGATGCCACCAGCGCCTATGTGCATGCGGAAAACGCGCGCAAGCTCAACGCCAAGGGTGTGTTGATGGTGGATCTGACACCGGCGGCTATCGGGCCCTTCTGCATACCGCCCGTCAATCTTAAGGAACTGACCGGCAAGCAGATCATGAACGTGAACATGGTCACTTGTGGTGGTCAGGCGACGATCCCCATGGTCGCCGCTGTCAGCCGCGTGCAGAAAGTCAGCTATGCCGAAATTGTGGCGACGGTATCGTCCAAATCTGCCGGGCCCGGCACCCGCAAGAACATCGACGAGTTTACCCGTACCACATCGGAAGCGATTGCCCAGATCGGCGGGGCGGACCAGGGCAAGGCCATTATCATTATCAATCCCGCCGAGCCGCCCTTGATCATGCGCGACACCATCCACTGCCTGACCGAAGGCGAGCCTGACCAGGCGCGGATAACCGAATCCGTTCACCAGATGGTCAAAGAAGTGCAGAAGTATGTGCCGGGTTACAAGCTCAAAAACGGGCCGGTATTCGATGGCAATCGCGTATCGGTATTTATGGAAGTTGAAGGTCTGGGTGATTTCCTGCCGAAGTACGCAGGCAACCTTGACATCATGACCGCCGCGGGTCTGCGCACGGCCGAGATGCTGGGCGAGGAAATCCTCAACGGTACCCTGAAACTGACGCCGGTCGCGGCCTGATTGACGAGGTGAGCACAATGAGTCTGAAAGGAAAAAAACTGACGCTGCACGATATGTGTCTGCGCGATGGCATGCACACCAACCGCCATCAGATCACCATTGAGGAAGTAAAGCGGGTCGCTGCCGCGCTGGATGACGCCGGTATCCCGTTGATCGAAGTCACCCATGGCGATGGCCTGGGCGGCGCCTCGGTTAACTACGGCTTTGCAGCTGCCACCGACGAAGAGTACCTCAAGGCAGCCGTCAGCGTGGTCAAGAAGGCCAAGATCTCGGCTCTGCTGATACCCGGTATCGCCACCGTCGATCACCTGAAAATGGCTTACGACTGCGGCATCGGCACGATCCGCGTAGCGACGCACTGTACCGAAGCCGACGTGGCCGAACAGCATATCGGCATGGGCCGTGAGATGGGCCTCGACACCGTTGGCTTTCTGATGATGGCGCATATGATCGAGCCGGAGGAACTGGTCGAGCAGGCCAGACTGATGGAGTCCTACGGTGCCAACTGTATCTATGTCACCGACTCCGCCGGCTGCATGCTGCCAGCGGACGTGGAGTCGCGTATCAAGCTGATGCGCGCCGAGCTCAAGCCCGAGACCGAGTTGGGGTTCCACGCGCACCACAACCTCTCGCTGGGAGTATGGAACACCGTGGCTGCGGCGCAGTGCGGCGCCAACCGTCTCGACGGTTCAGTCGCCGGTATGGGCGCGGGTGCCGGCAACACGCCGCTGGAAGTGCTGGTGGCGGTGCTGAACAGAATGGAGGCCGATCACGGCGTTGACCTGTACAAAATCATGGATGTCGCCGAAGACGTGGTATTGCCGATCATGGAGCAGCCAGCCCGCATTGATCGCGACGCCCTGATTCTGGGCTATGCGGGTGTCTACAGCTCCTTCATGTTGTTCGCCAAGCGCGCCCAGCAGAAGTACGGCGTTTCCAGCCGCGATATTCTGGTGGAGCTGGGGCGGCGCAAGACTGTCGGCGGTCAGGAAGACATGATCGAAGACCTGGCCTTGGATATGGCCAGGGAGGCGAAGGCCGCAAAGGCGGTCTGAGGCTTTCGTGCGCTGAACGGGAGGCAGGGCGTGTGGCGTCTCCCGTTCACCGTTTTTCGTTTTTCTGCGCGTCCCCTTTCTGTTTTGTCGCGGGTCGTTCGCGGTGAGTGGTTCGCCGAGCGTCCCCCACCGGGGTTTTGCGGAGCGCATTCCCTGCCGCAATACGCTACATTGTCCGCCACACTGGCAAGGACGGTGACCGCCCTCCATGCATATTGATACCCGATTCAGCGAGTTGCTCGGCACGGTCTATGAAGGCGCGCTGGAAG
>JAVEVZ010000022.1:0-16701 GCA_034004805.1 Spongiibacteraceae bacterium
GATCCCAGGTGCCATCCAGGGTCGCTGTGTCGCCCTGAATCTGAAGCTGACCGCGGGGATCAGCGCTGACCAGACCGTCCAGCGCCAGGCCCAGTATTCGCGTGCCGCTGACGCTGTCCGCCAGCCAGGCGCCGGTGACGGCGGCGTTCCCGCAGCGCTGCAGCACCTGGGCCGCCGCACTGCTCTCCAGCAGCGGCACCGGCGCCAGCACTAGGCCCTGGGCCTCCAGCACGTCCGCCAGCAGCGCCAGCTCCAGGCCCGAGCCGCCGTGCTGCTCGTCCAGGCACAGGCCCAGCAGACCCGCGTCGGCGAGCACCTGCCAGGTGGCGCGGTCGAGGCCCACATTGGCGGGGCTGGGGCGATCCGCCGGGTAGCGGTCGCGGAAGATCTTGCGACTCAGCTCAATGATCGACTGCTGGTCTTCACCAAGGGAAAATTCCATATTCAGCCTCCCCGCTTAACAAACAAGGGCAACACCATGCCGGGCTCGACTTCGGTAAACGCCACCTCCACCGGCATGCCGATTTCAATCTCGTCCTCTGTCACGCCTTTGAGCTGGGTAATCAGGCGGGTGCCCTCTTCCAGCTCCACCAGTGCGATCGGGTTGGGGTACTCAAAGGGCGGGATCGGCGGATAGTGCATGACCACATAGCTGTAGACGGTGCCGCGGCCGCTGGAACGCACATAGTCCCATTCCAGGGACTGGCAGTCAGGGCACATCGGGGACGGCGGATGGCGCAGGGTCTGGCAGCCCTTACAGCGCTGGATGCGCAGCTCGCCGGCATCGGCGCCCTCCCAGAAGAACCCCGTATCCCAGTTGCGCACCGCGCGCATGCGCTTGGGCCTGGGCGGCGCGTCATCCGCCTTGGGCGCAGCGTCGGGACGCTGGTGCGGCTTGTACTTGAACACGCGAAAACGCATCTCGCCCACCAGCTCGTCATGCTGATCGAAAAAGCGCGCCAGCTGGGTCAGGAAAAACCCCACCCCCAGCGCCGTACTTTTCTCTTCGCTGATGGTCTCGATCTGTGAGGTGTGGTGAATCTCGTCGCCGGGGGACAGTTCGCGGTGGTATTCCTGCTCGCAGTTGACCGCCACCACGGCTACATAGCCCGCCTCTTCCAGCATGCCGAACATGGCGAAGGGGTCGGCACTGGTCGAGCCCGGCCCCACCTGGTTGGCATAGTTGCGCATGTTCCACACCTGCAACATGGTGGGTGGCGCAATCACCCCCGCACGACCGGTCGCCCTGGCGGCAGCGGCGTCACGGTACACCGGGTTGCTATCGCCCATGGCTTCGCACCAGTGGTCGATCATCGCCTGGTTGACCGGATACCACGCCGTATAGGGACCGACCTCGTTGCCCAATGCCTCTGTCTGCATGCGCTGGTAAAGCGCTTTCGCCTGTTCGTTCATCGCCTGGAATCCTCCGGGAAGCGCCCTGCCGGGCCCATTGCGTCGCAATCTGCTGCCGGGGTACACGATACCGGGATTCCCACCTGGGCGGAAATGCGGTATTACCTTCCCCGGGGACGTGGCTGCCCTGTGCTGCCACCCCACACCGCCAGCATCGTAATTGAACTTGAATGTGCATTCAAGTATGCTCCCGGCACCCGGATTCAGCGTGCGGAGAACCGCCATGTACATAGATCACACCGACGCCCAGAAAGCCCTGCGCACCGAGCTGCGCGAATATTTCGATGGCCTGATGACCCCTGCGCTGCGCGCTGCCACTCGCGGCAACGAAGGTGGCGACGCCTACAAATCAATCATCCGCCAGCTGGGCAAGGACGGCTGGCTGGCCCTGGGCTGGCCCAGGGAGTACGGCGGCCAGGGCCGCGACAGCCGCGATCAGCTGATCTTTTTTGAAGAGGCCCAGCTGGCCAACTGCCCGCTGCCCTTTGTCACCATCAACACCGTTGCTCCAGCGCTGATGGCGCACGGTTCCGACGAGCACAAGCGCTACTTCCTGCCGAAAATCGCCGCCGGTGAACTGCATTTCTGCATCGGCTACACCGAGCCGGGCGCCGGCACCGACCTGGCAGCGCTCACCACCAGCGCCGTGCGCGAGGGCGATGAGTTCATTATCAACGGCACCAAGGTATTCACCTCCAGCGCCGAGGCCGCCGACTACGTGTGGCTGGCCGCGCGCACCGAGAAGGACACCAAGCGCCCTCACGACGGGATCAGCATCCTGATGGTCAGCACCGACCAGCCGGGCTTCAGCTACGCGCCCATACATACGGTTGGCGGCGTGCGCACCAATATGAGTTACTACAACGACGTGCGCTGCCCCGTGTCGATGGTCGCCGGCCAGCTCAACGGCGGCTGGCGGCTGATCACCAGCCAGCTCAACCACGAGCGGGTCGGGCTGGCTGCCATCGGCGTCGCCGCCATCGGTCTCTACCAACGGGTACTGGACTGGGCCAAGCAGGCCGACGGCAGCGCGCCGCCGGCCATCGAGCAGGCCCGGGTACAGCAGGCCATGGCCGAGGCCTATGCGCGCCTCGAAGCCATGCGCCTGATGAACTGGCGCATGGCCTGGCAGAATGACCAGGGCGAGCCGGACCCGGCCTTTGCCTCGGCCATCAAAGCCTACAGCACCGAGTGTCTGATCACGGTCTACCGGCTGCTGATCGATGTGGTGGGCGAAGCCGCCATGCTCCGGCGCGGTGCGGCCGCCAGCCGCCTGTGTGGCGATCTCGAGGAGGAATACCGCAAGTGCCAGATCAACACCTTCGGCGGCGGCATCGCCGAGGTCATGCGCGATTTGACAGCGCGCTTCGGGCTGGGTATGCAGGCATACCAGCGCTGATACCCAGCGCTGGCAACTACCGATACATCGCTGCAAATTGACAGGAGCCGCGTACTGCCATGACTGTAATCTCCCGCGAAGAGAGCCAGGCCCGACTCGACAGACTGGCCGCCGGCGCCACGGTCTACAATCCCGACAGCACGCTGTCTATTGCCGACCGCTACGAACAGCTCGCCGACACCATCGGCGGGCAGGTCTTTCTGATCGACGCCCACAGCGGCGAAGAGGTCACCTACGCGGAGGTCAACGCCCGCGCCAACCAGTACGCGCGCGTACTGCAGCAAGCGGGTATCGGTGCCGGTGACTGCGTGTCCATTGCGCTGCAAAACCGGCCCGAGTTCTTTTATGCAACCCTGGCCGTGGCCAAGCTGGGCGCGGTCACCGCGCTGCTGAATACCTTTGCGCGGGGCCCCGCACTGGCCCACGCACTCGACGCCACCCGCAGCAAGGCGCTGCTGCTGGGCGAGGAATGCCTGGAAAACTTCACGCCCACCCCCGAGCTGCTGGAGCGCCAGCCGACCTGGCTGGTGCGGGACGACGGCAGTCAGGCCGTGCCGGCCGGCGTCCGGGCCCTGCTGCCGCTGCTGACCGGCGTCAGCGAGGCCAACCTCGACCCGGCACTGCGCGCCGAGGTACTGGGCAGCGATCCGGCGTTCTACTGTTTCACCTCCGGCACCACCGGCCTGCCCAAAGCCGCCATCATCAGCCACGCCCGCTGGCTGGGGGTGGGGGAGAGCTGGCGACGGGCGCTGGAGATCGGCGCCAGCGACGTGCTGTACTGCATACTGCCGCTGTTTCACGGCGCGGCGGGCATGTCATTGACCTCCAACGCACTGGCTTCGGGCGGGCGCATCGTGCTGCGCCGCAAGTTTTCCGCCAGCGCGTTCTGGGACGATGTGCGCAAGTACCGGGTCACCGTGGTGCAGTACATCGGCGAGATCTGCCGCTATCTGATCAACCAGCCCCCGCGGCCCGACGATCGCGACCACAGCCTGCGCTGGATGACCGGCGCCGGCATGACCGCCGACGTCTGGAAGCGCTTTCTGGAGCGCTTTGGCGATATCGGCATTATCGAGGGCATGGGCGCCACCGAATCCAACTGCTCGCTGGTCAACCTCGACGGCAAGGTCGGTGCCTGCGCACGCATCCCCTACCGCGACCGCTCCAACGCGCGACTCGCCAGGTTTGACCTCGAAACGCAACAGCATGTGCGCGACGAAAACGGCTTTCTGGTGGAGTGCGAACCGGGCGAAGTGGGCGAGCTGATGGGCATGATCCTGCACCTCCCGGGCATGAATGCCGGCCGCTTTGAAGGCTATACAGACCCCGCCGCCAGCGAGAAAAAAATCATGCGCAACGCCTTCGCCGAGGGCGACGCCTGGTTCTGCACGGGCGATCTGCTGGTCCGCGACGAGGACGATTATTACTACTTTGTCGACCGCATGGGCGACACCTTCCGCTGGAAGAGCGAAAACGTGTCCACCACCGAGGTGGTCGACGCGCTGGACCGCTACCACGACGCGGAAATGATCAATGTGTACGGGGTTAAGGTACCCGACCACGAGGGCCGCGCCGGCATGGCCGCAGTACAGATGCGCGAGGGCAGACACTTCGACCCCGAAGCGCTCTACCAGCTGGCCACCGAGAGCCTGCCCCACTACGCGGTGCCGCTGTTCGTGCGCGTCGCCAGCGACTCGGACCTGACACCCACCTTCAAGCTGCGCAAGGTCGACCTGCAGAAGCAGGGCTATGACCCATCGGCCTTTACCGACCCGCTGTATGTGCTGAGCCACAGCGCCGGGCGCTATGTGCCCTACAGTGAAGCGGCGCTGGAGGAACTCGGCGTCAAGCCGTTCAAGGCTGATTGACGCACAGGCCGCCACACCGGGCGGGGACGAAAACCCCGCCCGTCAACCCACTTCTGAACAAACCGGGCAGCCGCTGAAGCGCGTCGCGAGCGCAGGCAGGCGGGGTGGCACGTCTCGGCAACAGGCCGTGCAGGCAGCGGAGTTGATAAAGAAATAAATGCGCCCGACGCTCGGGATATCGAGCGCGTCAGAGGCCTCCTAGCCACTCTCCTTGGTGATCAGGGCTAGCACCTGCGCATGCGCCAGCTGCTCAGGCGGCGGGTTCTGCAGAAACAGGCCGCGGTAGAACAGCGCGGCCATCCACTCCACCATCGCGTCGTCGCTGAGTTCCAGGGCCAGCAGCGGCGAACGGCGCTGGATATAGTATTCGTCCAGCGTCGACACCCCCAGACTGCCCAGCATATGCACCAGCAGCCGGCTGTCGCGCTGCGTGATCTGCGCCCCCGGGAACAGGCGGCTGATGCGCGACACCAGTTGCGCTGAGCGCAGATGCCGCGACTCCCGCCACAGCCAGCCCAGTTCCGGCAGCTCTTCGGCGATCACCGCAATGCACTGCACCAGCCCCGGACTTTGCGAGTAACACGCCACTTCGCTGTGATAGTGCGCCTTGATGCGGCCGAACCAGTCGCCGCGCGGCACGTCCTTTTCAATCTGGTCGGTGGCGTCCAGCGCGTCGAGAAACTCCATGATCAGTGAAATACACAGCGTGCGCAGGTCCGCGTAGTAGTGATAGAACAGGCCCGCCGCCATATCCGCACGGCGCGCCACGTCATTGATGCTGATCCGGCGATAGCCCTTTTCATTGAGCAACGCAATGGCCGCGCGGCGAATATTGGCCTGCGCGCGCCGGCCGCGGGAGGTGGGCGGCTTGCGCTCTCCCGCCTCCAATACCGCGATGACCGTCGCGCGAGCGGCTTCGACAGTGGTGTGATCCATGGCCGGCAACGTCGTCCGTCAACCCTGCCAGCTGGCCGGGCCGGGGCCCAGCACATCAATGGAGCCGATATGGGCGCGGTTGAGCTTGGCGCGGTGACTGATGCGCCAGCGGCCCTCCACCCGGCGCCACTGGTCGTGGTAGTCGCCCAGGGTACTGAAGGTTCGCCCGGCTTTATCGTCGACGCCGACGTGCATATCGCTGACGTAGGCCCGGCTGCGCGCGGTATCACCATCGACGTCAATCATCACATTGCCCAGCAGGTGCTGGGTCGGGCCGCAGTCATCGAGGAACGAGCGGATCATCGCAATCACCGCGGCACTGCCCTGCAGCGGCCCGGTGCCCATGTCAGCGGTCATGTCGGGCAGCAGCAGGGCCTCCAGCGCCGTCCAGTCGCGGTCGTCCATGGCGCGAGCCACACCCACCACCGCGCGATAGATCTCGCGCTCTGCCAGCAGTATTTCCAGTGTCATCGTCCTACCTCACAGTGGTCGCGGGCTATCCGCGGGGCGGGCCGGCTCACGAAGCATCGCCCAGTTCTGCCTCGCCTTCTTCGCTGACCCCCAGCCGGCGCGCGCGGCGGCGCCCCAGACGGCGCGCGATCAGCTGCATGTCGGTCGTGGTATCGCTCTCGTCGACGATCTCTTCGCCCAGCAGCGTTTCCAGGAAGTCCTCCAGGGTGACCACGCCCTCCACGCCGCCGTATTCGTCGACCACCAGCATGATCTGCGCCTGGCGACGCAGAATCAGTTCCAGCGCGCGCGACAGGGGCATGGCGCTGGAGGCGACCGTGAGCTCGCGCAGGAAATCGCCCATGGTTCTGTCCGACTCCCCCGACGCCTTGGCCAGCAGCAGTTCGTTGCGCAGCACAAAACCCACCACATTCTCCA
Source organism: Spongiibacteraceae bacterium (assembly GCA_034004805.1). Classification (GTDB taxonomy): domain Bacteria; phylum Pseudomonadota; class Gammaproteobacteria; order Pseudomonadales; family CAMLJR01; genus JAVEVZ01. The sequence goes on from JAVEVZ010000022.1 coordinate 6,505, forward strand.
CATCATCGCGGTACACCGGAACCCGCGAAAAGTTTTCCTGCTGGTGGTGGTCAAAAAACTCGCCGACCGTCAGTGTTGCCGGCACACCGAACACCACGGTGCGGGGCGTCATGATTTCCTTAAGCTTGATGGTCGGCAGCGCCAGGGCATTGTGCAGCAGGCGCGCCTCGCGGTCGTCGAGATCGCCGCTTCGCGAGCTGATCTCGGCCAGCGCCCCCAGCTCCTGGCGGTTGAAGCCGCGCAGGGTCGGACCATTGGTGAGGGATCGGGTCATCCACTCCGCCATCTTGACCAGCGGCCACAACAGCCAGATCAACACCTGCACCACACGCGCCATCAGTGGCGCCAGGCGCCGCCAGTACTGCGCGCCCAGGGTTTTGGGAATGATCTCGGACAACACCAGTATCAGCAGGGTCAGAACAGCCGAGATCAGGCCCAGATAGGCGTTGCCAAACAGCGCGGCGGCCTGCGCTCCCGCCCCCGCCGCCCCCATGGTATGGGCGATGGTGTTGAGGGTCAGGATCGCCGCGAGGGGCCGGTTGATGTCGTCCTTCAGGCGACGCAGCAGCTGCGCGGTGGCGGCAGACTCCTTTTCCTGCAGCGCAATATAGGCCGGCGTTACGCTCAGCAGCACCGCCTCGGCAATGGAACACAGAAAGGAAAAACCCAGCGCTACAACGACATAGACGATCAGCAAGGCCATGGGCGCGCCCGCATTACAATGAGGCCCCGAGCATACCGATACCGGCGGTCCTTGCACAGAGCAGACGCCGTCATTCCGGCCCCGGCAGCGCGCTATCGGCCACCGTGCACCACGCGCTGCAGGCGCGCCACCTCCTCGGGAATGGGCAGCCGCTGCCGCGCGTGTTCCAGCGCGAACGCGGCGTGAGCAGCAGCGGCTTCCGCCAGCTCGCCGTCCCCCATAACCGCCAGCGCCTGAAACGCTTTCTGCAGCCGTATGGTGACCTCCAGCAGGCCCGCGCCATCGCGCGCGATGGCGTTGAAGGCGTCGTCAAACATATCGCTCAGCTGGATCTCGGGCACCGCCACCCGGTCGTAGTGGGGCTCGGCGGGATCCGACTCGGACTCGGTGCCGGCCCAGACATCGAACAGGCGCACCAGGGTGCCAATGATGTCGATGGCGGTACCCGGATCGTTGACCGCCGGCGACAGCGCCCGGCTGGCGATCTCCGACAGCACAATCAGGCCAAAGCGCGGATCTTCGTCGAAGGTGCGGCTGCCGCCGATGACAAACGCGTCGCGCACGGCGGCGTGCAACTGCTCGCGCCTATCGTCCCCGCCGGCGGATGACTCGGCGCCGCCAGCCGCTGCTTCACCATCGTCACGGGACGGCTGCACCGGGTCGTGCTGCACACAGGCTAGCGGACGCCCTCCCACCGCAAAGCTGCCGGCCAGTGACGCCACCGTAATCCGGCACCCGTGCTGCTCAGCGATCCGCTGCAGATGGGCAATGTCGATGCGCTGTACATAGCCCACGCGGCGCGCGGCGACGACGTCCCCGGGACACTCCGTGGCGCGCGCGGCGCCCTGGGTCGGAAACCGGCGCCGCAATCGCAGTGCAGTGGCGGCCGCGGCCTCCACCTTGTCGATGGTCGTGCCCATGCGCCCCAGTCTGGCAATGCGGTCCACCCAGCGGATGAAATTGAGTATCACCAGTGCGAACACCAGCACCGTCAGGGCAAACAGCGCAAAGCGTCCAGCCTGTTGGTAGTAGCCGTTTTCCAGCGCCAGCAGGGCGATAATGCTGAAAATAAACGCGCCGATAAACGTGGACAGCGCGCGCTGCGAAACGTCATCCGCCAGCACCACGGCAAAGGAACGCGGCGTCGCCTTGCTGCTGGCCGCCTCATAAGCCGCCAGCATGGCGCCCACCGCAAGCACCGCCATCACCAGCATGCTGTCGGAAATAATGGACAACAGCTTGGTGATCGATTCAGCGCTGATATCCGGCACGGAGGCGATGTAATCACTGTGGTCGGCAAGGCCCGCGGCGAACACCGCGACAATGGATAACAGGCAGATCATCAGGGGCCGGACCCACAGTCGCTCGCGCAGCCGGTTCAGGTAAAAACGCAGGCGGGTTCTCAGCCCCAGGGCTATCTGCATCGTGGTCCCCATTATCCGATGGCCGGCGCGCCGCTGGCGCAGCGCCCGAGCCATCATCTCACACCGGACAATGTCAGGTCGCCGCTGCGCTCAGATCATGCCCAGACGCTGGCCGAATCGCGCGGCGGGGATCAGCAGGCTGCGGATAATGAGATCCTGTTTCCCCGGGTTGGCAACGGGGACAGGGGTTTGCAGGGGAAAGGGCAGGCGGTCCATGCGCTCGTGGGCCAGGCCGTCGGCCAGCAGCATGCCCATCAAGGGGGCCATCAGGTTGCCCCAGGCATTGAAGTGCATCAGGCCGAACACCCCCGGCTGCACGGCGTACACCCCGGGGAACTCCTGATCCCGCAGCGCGACGCGCCCGGTCCAGTAGTGTTGCCACTGGATATCCATATCACGGGTCTGTGGCCAGGTCCGGTGTATCCAGCGCAGGTGGTTTTTAAAATGCCAGTCTGCATCCGCCGGGCGGCGCTGGCTGGGGATAGACGACGTGATCAGCCGGCCGCGCTCATCGATCACCATGGGATTGAGGTCCACCGGTTCCTGCGCCAGGGTCGCGCGGCTGGGCATGATCAGATCCAGGGCGGCCTGGGGCAAGGGCTGGGTGGCCACGCCATAGGCCGTCAACGGATAAAAGCTGTCGGCGAACGCCGGCACGATGCCCGTGGCATAGGCATTGGTGCAGAACACCACGCGCTGCGCCGTCACTGAGCCGGCCGGGGTCGACACCCGCCAGCGCCCACCGACGGCGGTGAGTGTGAGCGCTTCTGTACCGCCGAACACCCGCGCGCCATGACCCACTGCTGCCGCCACCAGCCCATTGGACAGCAGGTAGGGATTGACCCGTCCACCCGAGGCGTACCACACACCGTGGCTGTAGTAATCGGAGCCGGTCATGCGGGCCATGTCAGCGGTTCCGACCCGCTCTATGCGCTGGCCCTGTTCGCGCTGCCAGTAGTCCGCCTCCTCACTCAAGGCCTCAAAGGTGCTGGCGCGATCGGTGGCATGGAGATAGCCGGTCTGGGCCGCATCGCAGGCGATGCCGTGTTTGCGGGCCAGATCAAAGGTGATGGTGTGGTGCTGGCGAAATATGTCTAAAAACTGCTTGCCGCCGTCGGGGAAGCGCTTGAACACCTCGCGGTTTTTGAGGGTGGGCAACACGTGTCCGGCATTGCGCCCCGAGGCGCCCCAGCCGGGCTGACGCGCTTCCAGCACCACCACGTCCAGCCCTGCCTCGGCCAGGTGCAACGCCAGCGAACTGCCCGCCAGCCCGGCACCCACCACCGCGACATCCGTATCGATATCGCCGTCCAGCGCGGAATAACCCTTGAGTTCACCCGCCGCCGGCACCCAGCCACTGGTCTCTATGGGGGGAGTGCCCCGATCGAACCGGGTGACCCGGTCGTCTCCGGCGCCCGCCGCCGCAGGACCCTGGTCGGCGCTCTGTCCATCACAGGCAGACACCAGGGCGCCGCCCAGCAGCAGCGCCGAACCCTTCAGGCAGTCGCGTCTTTTCATCGCCGGTTTCCCCTGTGGCGCACGGAAGCAGGCAAAACATTACAGGACGATTGGACTGGAGACAAGACAGGTGGACAAGGTTGCGGCGGTGCGGCGCTGCATGCCTAGCGGACCACAGGCTTGCGCCGCCACAGGGGGCAGCGGCCAACCCCGCCGCCTGCCACCCGCGGAAAAAAACGCGCCTCCAGTTGCCTGCCGGCGCCGGGCATGGCCGACGGGCCGAATGCGATAATGGCAGCGCCGGCGAACAGCTGCAGGTATGGCGCCGGTACCGGCGCGGCTCAGCGCCTGGCGATAATCCAGACCGCGTGAACAATCCCCGGGATATAGCCCAGCAGGGTGAGCAGAATGTTCAGCCAGAAGGCCCCGCCTATGCCGACCTGGAGAAATACTCCCAGCGGCGGCAGCAGAATGGCGATCAGTATGCGTATCAGGTCCATGGGGCGTGCTCCTCTCGGGTGCGGTGTTTCACAGTGTGCTGACGCCGTGCGTCAACCGACGTCCTTATTCAGGACAACGCCCGTAGCGAGTTCCGGTTCATTTGAAAGCATACGCGCGTCCTATTCTTTGTCCGCCAGGGCCAGACCTATACCCGCCTGCTCCGCTGCGTCCGAGGCCAGGCCCACCACAACCTGCTGCCCCAGCTGGAACCAGCGGGTCTTGCTGGTCAGGGTCAGGAACACGGAGTCAAAGCTGAAATTTTCCTCCACCTTGCGCAGATCGACAAAGCCCTCGATACCGGTGTCGTCCAGGCGCACGCCGAAGCCATTGCTGTTGATGTGGCTGATCTCGCCCTGCCACTGGCGTTCGCCCTCGGCGTGACGCTGGAACAGATAGCGGCGCTTCATGCGCTGTTCCACGGCGTGACTGGCGCGGCGGGCGCGCTCCTGAGTTTGTGCGAGCCTGTCCAGCACTGCATCGTCGGCAACGACCGGCGGCTGTCCACGCAGTTGTGCCTTCAGCGCGCGGTGCAGAAAAAAATCACTGTATTTGCGAATCGGCGAGGTGACGGTGGTATAGGCGCAAAGCCCCATGCCGAAGTGCGGCGCGGCGCGGCGCTGCTGTCGGGAGCGCTCCAGGGAGCGGACCAGAATGGCGCGCAGCGGCAGATCCCCCTCATAGGCGTCGACCGCCTGCAGCAGGGCCAGATAACCCTCCAGGCTGCTCAGGTCCAACCCGCTTGCGCCGGGCAGAGCGCTGTCCAGCAGTTTCGCGATATCGGCGAGGCGCTCGGGGCGAAACCCGGCGTGTGCCACAAACAGCGCATCCTGAGTCGCTAGGTGCTCGGCTGCGGCGCGGTTCGCCGCCACCATGCATTCCTCGACAACGCGGTGGGCCGGCGTTCTGGTCAACGGCGCAATACCCGCCAGATGCCCCGTGGCGTCGATCTGCAGCTCGAACTCGGCGCGCTCGGGCATCACCAGGTGTTCGGCGCGTCGCCGGCCATGCAGCGCGGCGCTGACTGCCGCCAGCGCCGCTAGCAGACGATGTTGCGGATGACTGCTGTCGTCCGCGGCAACGCTGGCCTCGGCATAGCTCAGGCGCGCCGCCACGGTAACCGTGGCCAGTTGCCAGCGGCTGTCAATCACCGTACCTGCGCGGTCCACGGTCAGGGCACACAGCAATGCCGGGCGCAACTCGCCGGCCTGCAACGAGCTGCGCTGGTTGGCCAGTACCGGCGGCAACATATCCAGCGTGCGGCCCGGCAGGTACACACTGGTGCCGCGCTGCCCGATCAACTGCTCCAGCGCGGAACCGGGCATTACAAAGGCGGTCGGGTCGGCGATCGCGACGTGCAGCGTCCAGCCCTGTTCATCGGCGGTCACATGCAGCGCATCGTCCATGTCCTGAGTGGCAGGTGCATCAATGGTGACAAACGGCAGCGTACAGGGCGCGTAGTCGGCGAGGTCCGGTTCGCACCAGCCCTCCGGCAGCGTATCGGGCCAGGCGCCCGGCAGATCAAAGCGCGCGCCGGCATAATCCTGCTCAAGGAACGGCTGCTCGTCATTGCCGATCCGCCAGATCACTTCGGCCTGGGGCTTGCCGCTGCGTATCGGGTGACGCGTTACGCGCGCCTGGACGTAGTCGCCATCCACAGCGCCGGCGCGGGCGTTGGGCGGCAGAAACAGCAGGCGGTTGAAACGCGGAATATCGGGCTCGACAAAATGTCCGTTGCCGCGCACCCGGTAGCGACCGGCAAACACGCCCAGCGGCGAGTCCAGCAGTTTTTCGACCGTCGCCTGTGGCTTGTCCGCGGTTTCGTCGAACACGATGCCGACGCGGTCGCCGGCAAAGACCTTCTGCATTTCCTCCGGCGGCAGAAACACCTCGCGGCCATCGTCCAGCTGGGCAAAGCCGTAGCGGCCCTGGGTGCCCTTGACGGTGGCAGCGTGGCGCGCAGTGCGCGACTGGATATTCTGTTTGAGCTGACGCAGTTGTTGCAGGGCAGATGTGTCGAGCATGGGGATCGGCTAGGCAGTCGGCGAGGGGCGCTTAGCCTAACGGAATTGCGCGGTATTGTCAGGCGCCATGCTGTCAATATCGCTGCCGCGCAAAAGGCGGGTCCAGGCTGGACCCGCCGGCCGCTGTTCGCAGCTGCCTAGAAGCCTTCGGTTTGATGCACCTGCTTCCACACCAGACCCGGAAACCAGCGCCGCATCCAGGCCCCGAACCGGGTCTGCTTGCCCGGGTAGACCCAGAACCTGTCGCTCTCCAGCCCCGCCTCAATGGCGTCCAGTACATCCTGGGGTGACAGCATTTCGGTGGCTTCGAGCATCTTCGGCCAGGCCGTGGCGCGACCCTGCTCCAGCAGCGGGGTGTTGACCATGGGCGGGCACACGCAGGCGAAGCGCACGCCGCTGTCGCGGTTCTCGTGGTAGAGAATTTCGGTGTACATAGCCACCGCGGCTTTGCTCGCAGAGTAGGCGCCGGTCAGCAGCGTGGGGATCAAGCCGGCCATGGACGCAAAGCTGATGAAATCACCGCGGCCGCGCTGCACCATGCCGGGCAGTACCGCGCGGCTGATATTGACCAGCCCGCCGTAGTTGATAGCCATCATCTTGTGCATGATGGCGACATCCTGTTCCAGCAGTTTGCCGAAGGGCATGATGGCCGCCGCGTTATAGACGCGCTCCACCGGCCCCAGCTTCGCCTCGACCTCCGCCACCGCCGTAGCCACGGCCTGGGCGTCGGTGATATCGACCACCCAGCTGTGAATGCCCGGCAGGCCCTCGGCGGTTTCCCGCATGCCCGCTTCATTGACGTCGAAAATAGCCACCTTTGCGCCGGCGTTTGCGAGGTTGCGCGCCGCCTGGCGACCCATGCCGCTGCCGCCACCGGTAATCAGTATTGTCTTTCCAGAAAAGTCCATCGTGCGCTCCGCAGTGCTTATCGTTATCCGCGCAAAGGTACCGGCTTCAGGCATTGTGCGCAACGCGAATATCAACGCGGACACACTGTCAGCGAGCCACCGCCACCCCCTGTTCAGACAATGCTCACCGGAGCGACAGTGTCACCGGCATCAGTTGCCGATACGGATGACCTGAACGTCCGGGTCGCGGGAGAGCCCGGCGGCGGCCAGCCCATCCAGGTAGGCCTGCCAGTATGCGTCGTGATTGCGGCACAGCTCATCCAGGTATTGCCAGGAGTACAGGCCGGTGTCGTGGCCGTCGTCGAAACTCAGCTGGATGGCGTAATTGCCCACCGGTTTGATGGCAGTGATCTGCACGTGGCGCTTGCCGGGTTGCAGGGTTTCCTGGCCCGCCCCGTGGCCGCGCACCTCCGCCGAGGGCGAGTGCACGCGCAGGAACTCGCAGCTCAGGCGATGGCTGGTGTCGCCGTAGACCAGCTCCAGCTCGCGCATTTTTTTGTGCAGTTTTATCTGTGTCGGTAACGGCGCGTTGTCGCCCATGGCATTACTCTCGAAAACGTCAAGCGGCGCAAGCCGGCAAAGAAACCGGTTCAGAGTATGAACCGGCTCAGGTCATCATCGCCCGCCAGTTCACTCAACTGCTGGTCGACATAGGCTGCGTCGACGGTCAGGGCCTGGGCGTCGCGATCGCCGGCGTGGTAGGACACATCTTCGAGCAGGCGCTCCAGTACCGTATGCAGGCGCCGGGCGCCGATATTCTCGGTGCGCTCGTTGACCTGCCATGCGGTCTCGGCGATACGCCGGATGCCGTCCTCGGTAAATTCCAGCGCCAGCCCCTCGGTGGCCAGCAGCGCGCGGTATTGCTCGGTGAGCGAAGCGCTGGGTTCGGTCAGAATGCGCACGAAGTCCTCGGTCTTGAGTGCGTTCAGCTCGACGCGTATCGGCAGGCGGCCCTGCAGTTCCGGTATCAGGTCCGAGGGTTTGCTGAGATGAAACGCACCGGAGGCGATAAACAGGATATGGTCCGTGCGGATGACGCCGTGCTTGGTGGACACGGTGCAACCCTCGATCAATGGCAGCAGGTCGCGCTGCACCCCTTCGCGGGACACATCGGCACCGCTCACCTCGCCGCGCCGGGCCACCTTGTCCAGCTCGTCGAGAAACACGATGCCGTTCTGCTCCGCGGCGCTGACCGCGCGGGTCTTGATATCGTCTTCGTTGATCAGCTTGGCGGCCTCTTCGTCGCGCAGCTTCTGCAGGGCAATTTTCACCGGCAGTTTCTTGCGCCTGGTGCGGTCGCCGCCCATGTTCCTGAACAGATTCTGCAGCTGACCGGTCATTTCCTCCATGCCCGGCGGGGCCATGATCTCCACCCCCAGCGAGGCATTGCTGACTTCGACTTCGATCTCCTTGTCGTCCAGTTCGCCCTCGCGCAATTTCTTGCGAAAGATCTGCCGGGTCGTGCTGTCGCGGTTTTCATCGCCCGCCGTGTCCCGCGCCGGCGGCAACAACGCGTCCAGCACCCGCTCTTCCGCGGCGTCCAGGGCGCGTTGTTCGACCTTGGCCATCTCCTGCTCGCGGAACATCTTGATCGCCATATCCACCAGGTCGCGAATAATGGATTCGACATCTCGACCCACATAGCCCACCTCGGTGAACTTGGTGGCCTCGACCTTGATAAACGGCGCGTTGGCGAGCCGGGCCAGGCGCCGCGCAATTTCGGTTTTGCCGACGCCGGTGGGGCCGATCATCAGGATATTCTTGGGGGTGATTTCCGCGCGCAGGTGTTCGTCGACCTGCTGCCGGCGCCAGCGGTTGCGCAAGGCGATGGCCACCGCGCGCTTGGCCTGCTGCTGGCCGATGATGTGCTTGTCCAGCTCGTGGACGATTTCCCTGGGGGTCATGGTGGACATCGGATGACTCACTGTTGGCGTATCCATCGAATAGCGGCGCGGCTCAGGTATCCGAGGCCAGCTCCTCAATGGTGCGCTGATGGTTGGTGTAGATACAGATATCGGCGGCGATGCCCAGCGCCTTCTCGACAATCTCGCGGGCCGACAGCTCCGTGTTGTCCAGCAGGGCACGCGCCGCGGACTGGGCGAAGGGGCCGCCGGATCCGATGGCAATCAGGTTGTCCTCGGGCTCGATCACATCGCCATTGCCGGTGATGATCAGGGACGTGGTCTTGTCCGCCACCGCCAGCAGTGCTTCCAGCCGGCGCAATGCGCGCTCGGTGCGCCAGGCCTTGGCCAGCTCCACCGCGGCGCGGGTCAGATTGCCCTGATGCTTGTCGAGCTGGGCTTCGAACAGTTCAAACAGCGTAAAGGCGTCGGCGGTACCGCCGGCAAACCCGGCCACCACCTTGCCGCTGTACAGGCGCCTGACCTTGCGGGCATTGCCCTTCATCACCGTGTTGCCCATGGACACCTGGCCGTCGCCGCCGATCACGACCTGGCCCTGGCGACGCACAGACAGAATGGTAGTGCCGCGATACTGTTCCAAAAGGGAGCTCCTGAGCGGTGGGTCGGAGGGTTTCAGGTGGGGGCGGCGACGCTGAAATCAAGGGCGGGCAATGCGCCCGCACCTTACCCCTTCTTCTTGATCAACAGCGTATCAATGCCATTCGACACCAGCGTATTGCGCGCCTTGGCCAGCTTGGAGCGGTTGTCGAAGGGGCCGACCTGGACCCGGTGCCAGGTGTCGCCGTTGGCGTTGACCGCCTCGACCCTGGCCTCCAGCCCCAGCAGGGCGAGCTCGGCGCGGCGGCGCTCGGCGTCTTCGGCGCGCTTGAAGGAGCCCGCCTGGAGTATGTAGCTGACGGGGTCCTTGGGCTCGGGCAACGGCCGCGACTGCTCCTCGGGCACGATGATCTCGCGCTCGGGCAGCAGGGTGTAGAAATCAAAGCGGGTGTTGGCGCGCGTCGCGGCCTGCTGCTCAGCGGGCTTTGCCTTGGTCTTGGCCACCGGCACCGCCTGCGGATCGGGCACGGCGCCGGCCAGCCACGCCAGAAACGCAATAAACAGGCCGCTCACCGTGCCGCTGAAAAACCACACCCAGCCGGGGACCTTCGAGACCCCCGACTGCGCGGTGGCACCGCGCCTGGACTTCGCCATCTACCACACCTCCGGGGCGCTTACCCCTCACAGCGCCAGGCCGTTGGCCAGCACCTGGCGCGTGGCCAG
>JAVEVZ010000311.1:0-3531 GCA_034004805.1 Spongiibacteraceae bacterium
GACTGGAATATCAACTGGCAGCGCCGCGACCTGCCTCCCGAGGTGTGGGCCTTCCTGCGCCGGGAACGCTTTTTCGCGATGATCATCCCGCAACAGTACGGCGGGCTGGGATTTTCCGCCGCGGCGCATTCGGAAGTGGTGCGCATGATCTCCTCGCGCTCGGCGGCGGCGGCGGTCACCGTCATGGTGCCCAACTCCCTGGGCCCCGGCGAGCTGCTGCTCAAGTTCGGCACCGACGCGCAGCGCGACTACTGGCTGCAGCGGCTGGCGGAGGGCAGCGAGCTGCCCTGTTTTGGCCTGACCAGTGCCGAGGCCGGCTCCGATGCCTCGGCCATGACCGACCAGGGCGTGGTGTGCCGTGAAACGGTGGACGGCGAGGCGGTGCTGGGTATACGCCTCAACTGGCGCAAGCGCTATATCACCCTCGCGCCGGTGGCCACCGTGCTGGGGCTGGCCTTCAAGCTGTATGACCCGGAGCAGCTGCTGGGGGGCGACACGGATCTGGGCATTACCCTGGCGCTGGTGCCGATGGACCTGCCCGGCGTCAGCCACGGGCGCCGCCACCTGCCGGCGATGCAGGCCTTCCAGAACGGACCCACCGAGGGCGGTGACGTGTTTGTGCCGCTGGACAATATCATTGGCGGGCAGGCCCAGATCGGCAAGGGCTGGCCCATGCTGATGAGCGCCCTGGCCGCAGGCCGCGGTATTTCCCTGCCGTCACTGGCGGCTGCGGCCACCGCGCTCAGCGCCCGCAGCACCGGCGCCTATGCGCGGGTGCGCGAGCAGTTCGGCATACCCATCGGCAAGTTCGAAGGCGTGCAGCTGCGGCTCGCGCGACTGGCCGCCAGTGCCTATGTGCTGGACGGGGCGCGGCGCCTGACCTGTGCTGCGATCGACCAGGGCGTACACCCGGCGGTGATCTCCGCCATCGTCAAGGCCCACGCCACCAACCGCATGCGCGAGGCGGTGGACGACGCGATGGATGTGCACGCCGGCAAGGCGATCATGGATGGCCCGCGCAATTACCTGGGCAATCTGTACCGCGCGGTGCCGGTGGGCATCACCGTCGAGGGCGCCAATATTCTCACCCGCAACATGATCATTTTTGGCCAGGGCGCGATCCGCTGCCATCCCTGGCTGCTGCAGGAAATGCTGGCATTTGAGGCCGAGGACGAGAGCGACGGTATCGATGCCTTCGACCAGAGCTTCTGGCGCCACGTCGGCCATGCCACGAAAACCCTGGGCCGCGCCTGGCTGCGCAGCTGGAGCTTTGGCTGGCTGAGCCGGGCACCGGTCAGCGACAGCAGTGCCAGGCATTTCCGGGGCTTGAACCGCTACGCCGCAAGTTTTGCCCTATTGGCCGAAGTGACGCTGCTGAGTTATGGCGGCGGTCTCAAGCGCAAGGAAATGGTGTCCGCGCGCATGGGGGATATTCTGGCCGAGCTGTACCTGCTGTCGGCGGTGCTGAAGCGCTGGCGCGATGAGGGCTGTCAGGCCGACGATCGCTGTGTGCTGGACTATGCGATGGCCGCCGGCAGCGCCCGCATCGAAACTGCGATGGACGCGGTGCTGTCCAGCCTGCCCAGCCGCGCGCTGGCGCTGCTGGTGCGCGCGATTCTGTTGCCCCTGGGTGTACAGGCGCGCGGCCCCGACGACGGGCTGATCCAGCGCTGTGCAGCACTGCTGTTGCGCCCCTCGGCCAGTCGCGAACGGGTGACCGCGGGGCTGTTTCTGGCGCGGGGTAAGGGCGACAGCAACGGGCTGGCGGACCTCGAAGCGGCCTTTGATGCAGTGACCGCGGTCGAAAGCATTCGCGAAACACTGAAGACCCGGCAGCTCACCGCCGAGCAGGCCCGCGACCAGAACCGGATCAGCGCCGAGCAGTACGCGGCGCTGGAAGCCGCCGACGAGGCGGTGCGACGGGTGATCGAGGTGGATGACTACGCCGCGGAGACATTGTCCCGCAACTGAACGGCCGCTGTGGCCTTTGAGCTGAGCCATCGCTGCGGCGCTTGCCCGGGATGAGGATTGCCGGCATGCTCGGCGCTGCCAGTCAGCGGCGCATTCCCGTCGCTGGGGCGTTCTGTTTTCAATCCGAGGAATAGGCTTCTGTCTCCCCGTTACTTTGATGATCCCGATGCGGTTGTCGACGCAATTATTGCGCAGCTGGGCCCGCGCATTGTGCTGGGCCTGCCGCTGGGCCTGGGCAAGGCCAACCATATCGCCAACGCCCTGGTGGAGCGCGCCCTCAACGACGCGACGCTGTCCCTGACGATACTGACGGCACTGACGCTGGAGGCGCCCCAGCCGCGCTCACTGCTGGAGCAGCGCATGCTGGGCCCCATCAACGAGCGGCTGTTCGCCGGCTATCCGCCCCTGCGTTATGCCGCGTTGGCGCGGCAGGGAAAGCTGCCCGCCAATATCGAGGTGCGCGAATTCTTTCTGCAGCCGGGCAAATGGAACGGCGTGGCCCGCGTCCAGCAGCAGTATATGGCGGTCAACTACACCCAGGCCGTGGAAGCACTGCTGGCAGCCGGTATGAACGTGGCCGCGCAGCTGATCGCAGTGCCCGACAACGGTGACCGCGATCGCATCAGCCTGAGTTGCAACCCGGACCTCACCGTGGATCTGCTGGAGGCGCGCCGTCGCGGCGACGCGACATTTCTTGCGGTGGGCCAGGTCAACCGGGCGCTGCCTTTTATGGTGGGCAGCGCCGAGCGCGCGGCGTCGGATTTCGACCTGATACTGGACAGTGAGAGCACGCAGTTTCCACTGTTCACGCCGCCCCGGGAAAGCGTCTCGCTCACGGATTACGCCATCGGCCTGCGCATCGCCGCACTGATACCGGACGGTGGCAGCCTGCAGATCGGTATCGGCTCCATCGGCGACGCGGTGGTTCACGCCCTGCTGTTGCGCCATCGCGACAACGCCCGTTTCCGCGCAGCCCTCGCGGCGCTGGGCGTCGACTCCGCCCCCCACTGCGAGCCTTTTGTGGAAGGCCTTTACGGCATTTCCGAAATGCTGGTGGACGGCTTTCTGGAGCTGCTCAAGGCGGGCATCCTGCGCCGCGAAGTGGACGGCAGGGTACTGCACGCAGGGTTCTTTGTCGGCAGCCCCGGCTTCTATGAAAACCTCGCCGGGCTGAGTCCCGAGCAGCGCAATAAAATCGGCATGGAGCCCATCTCCTTCGTCAACCAGCTGTATGGCGATGAACAGGCCAGGCGCCGGGCGCGGGTCGGGGCGCGTTTCGTCAACAGCGCGATGATGGCGACCCTGATGGGCGCGGCGGTGTCCGACGGGCTGGAGGACGGCACGGTGATCAGCGGGGTGGGCGGGCAGCACGACTTCGTGACCCAGGGCCTGGCGCTGGAGGGCGCGCGCTCCATTATCAGTCTACGCGCCGTGCGCGGGCAGGACGCCGCGCTCAACTCGAATATCCGTTGGTCCTACGGGCATGTGACGATACCGCGCTATTTGCGGGACATGGTCGTGACCGAATACGGCGTCGCCGACCTGCGCTACCGCTCGGAC
>JAVEVZ010000023.1:0-16592 GCA_034004805.1 Spongiibacteraceae bacterium
TGTTCATCACTTTGATGGCGACAAAAATCGCCGCGGCAACGATCAGGAAATCCACAATACTCTGGATAAACAGACCGTAGCCCAGGGTTACCGCCGGCAGATCACCCACTGCGTCCTTCAATACAATCGACAGGTCGGAAAAATCCACCCCGCCAATCAGAATACCCAATGGCGGCATAATCACGTTGGCGACAAAGGACGACACCACCTTGCCAAAAGCCGCGCCAATGATAATACCCACCGCCATATCCACCACGTTCCCGCGCATGGCAAACGCTTTGAATTCTTTTATCAGACTCATTTCTGCTCTCCCAGTATCCCGGCCGAATTTAGCCGGCGGGGCCAGTGTAGCTTGATGCGCGCCACTTGGGCAGATCGCCCGCACACAGCGCCGCGACCGTTGCAGCATCCATTACGCCGGCAGGTATAACTGTCACTGGCGCGGGGCTGGCGGGCTGTTGAAAAGGCATTTATATTTTGCCGACCCTGGACGCCGCGGCACCGGAAAGCCGGGGACGGCCCGACCGCGCCGGTTGCGGCCCGCAGGAAGGAAGGGAGGCTCGCCCTGCCATGCCATCAATGGTCCAGGTGTAGTGGACGGTCTCCAGTCGACACCAATACCACGCGTGGAGTTATCGATATGCCTCGACTGAACCAAGTGATCCTCGCTGCTGCCCTTATCGCCTCGACGTTTGCCATAAGCAGCGGCAGCCAGGCGGCGGACAATAGCCGTTTCGACATGGTAGGCCTGACCCTGGGCATGACACCCGACGCTGCGCTTGCCGCCCTCAGGACGCACGGTGTCAATGAGCAGAGTATTGATGTGTCGCGGCTCAGCTACCGCTACAGCGACGGGCTCAAGCACGATTACAGCACGGATGATTTCATCCACAAGATCAACGCTCATGTCGACGAGCACGTCGACGGCAAGCGCCGCACGGATACTCTCAATCTCTACTTTTCACCGCCGCCAAAGGGCGGCAGGCTGGTGGCCGTGCGGCGCACCATTGAGAATCGCGTCAACCCCATCACCACGGGCCAGTTCCGCCAGGCGGTACTGGACAAATATGGACAGCCAGCCGCCGACGTATCGGGCGTACTCAACTGGAAGTTCGGCGGCGGCGAAAGAAACTGTATCTCCAACAGCCCCAACGGCACCGGAATACCCTTGCCGGAAACCAGCTATCGCAAAAGCCAGAGCATCCTGGATTTCGTCTATCACCGATCCGCAAGCCAATACGATCTCAACCGTTTCAGAGCGCCCCGCGTCAGCGCCCTGGAGGAATGCGCCAGCATGCTGGAATACCGCATCAAGGCCGGCGACCAGTATCCCGCCACCAATGTCTCGGCTTATCTGATCGACGTCAGGGGCTGGGTCAATGCCGAGCTGGCGGCCGGCGCATGGGTGGACGGGCTGCGCCGCGATGCCGTACAGCGGCGCGAAGGCGCCGGCGGCAAACCGGCCCTGTGATGGCTATGCCTGCGCGCGGTATGGGCGCGGCCGGGACCATCAGCGCAGGGCTCTGACACAATCGCGCACCAGCGCGGGGCCCCGATAGATCAGTCCGGAATAGAGCTGCACCAGGGACGCGCCGGCATCGAGCTTGGCGCGGGCGTCAGCGGCGCTGCAGATACCACCCACGCCGATAATCGGCAGGCGCCCGGCCAGGATGGCGGCCAGCTGGCTCACCACCTGGGTCGAGCGCTGGGTCAGCGGCGCGCCACTCAATCCGCCAGCTTCATCGCCATGGGGCAGGTGCGCGACGCCCGCGCGGGAAATGGTGGTATTGGTCGCGATGACGCCATCCAGTTCATGGGCCAGCAGGCTTTCGGCCACCCTGGCCAGATCGTCCTGGGCCATGTCCGGCGCAATCTTTACCGCCAGCGGCACGTAGCGCCCCTGCGCCTGGGCCAGCCGCGCCTGGCGCTGCTTGAGTTCGCCCAGCAGCCGGTTCAGCGGCTCGCCGAACTGCAGGTCGCGCAGCCCGGGCGTATTGGGCGACGACAGATTGACGGTGATATAGCTGGCCTGCGCGTACACCTTGTCGAGGCAGTGCAGGTAATCGTCCGCCGCCTGCTCTGCCGGCGTGTCCTTGTTCTTGCCGATATTGATGCCCAGCACACCCTTGTAGCGGCTGGCCCGCACATTGGCGATCAGCGCCTCGACCCCGGCGTTGTTGAAACCCATACGGTTGATAATGGCCTCTGCCGCCGGCAAGCGGAATAGCCGCGGCTGCGGATTGCCGGGCTGGGGCCGCGGCGTGACGGTGCCGATTTCAACAAACCCGAAACCCAGCGCCGCCAGACCCGCGATGCACTCGCCGTTCTTGTCCAGTCCCGCCGCGAGGCCCACCGGGTTGGGAAATTCGATGCCCATCACGGTGCGCGGCGCAGGGGGCAGTGCCGGCAACAGGCGCGGCAGACCCAGCCGCTCCGAGGCCGCCAGTCCCGACAGGGTGAGGTGATGGGCGGTTTCGGGGGCTAACTGAAATAACAGGGGGCGCAACAGACGGTACATGACAGATTCCCAACGCAACGGGCGCGCAGAATAAGGCAGGCCGGCGGTCAAAGACCAGTCCTGTCCACCGCGGCCCGTCCCGTCACTGCTGCTTTGCGTCTTTGCTGCGGTATGCCGGCGCTTGCCGAACGCTTGTCACTCGATGCGTTCGATACGCAGAAACTTGCCCTGCCCGTCAAAGTAAATGCGAAAACGGCCGCTGATCCCTGTGTGGGTGACAAAGCGCTGCAGGATATTGGCCGGAAACCGCACCCGCCGACCGTCGTCACTGACGATGCTGACCACCGCGTTGGGCGTGCGGTAGCGCTTGAGGTAGGCGTCCGCATCAATATGCAGCGCGAACGCCAGGCTGTGCGCGTCGCGATTCATGTCGCGGCTTCAAAGCGGCTGCTCTGGGCCAGATCCAGCAACTCCCGTATCGCCACCGAGTACATGGCGAATTCGTGGACCTCGGTGCTGTGCAATTCCGTCAGCATCGCGCGCCAGCGCTTGACCAGGTGTTTCTGCTGCTCGCTCCAGCGCGCGACACAGGCCTCGACATCACCCTCCGCGCAGATATGTCGCATGGCGCCGGCGGTCAGGGATCGCAGCTGCCACTCCAGATCATCCCGGTAGGATTCCCGGGCCAATGCCTGCCAGTGATTTTCGATCTTGAGATTGGCGATCTGGCCGGCAAACCAGTCCAGCTCCAGCTGCTGGGCCAGCTCGAAATAGACCTCGGCGACCTTGCGCTGAGGCGCGTCCAGCTGGCGGGCGATCTCGATCACCCCCAGGCACGGATAGCGCAGCGTCGAGCTCGCCATGCGCGCCGCCAGCGCGTCGGGGACACCGCGGTCGCGCAGTTCCTGGCGGCGTTTCTGCAGCCGCTCGCGCATCCTGCCGTTGACGATATCCGGCAGCTCGCGCTCCAGTTCGCGCAGGGCATCACCGAACTGCGCCAGCTCCTCCTGGGGACGCAGGCTGCCGCGCCGATTGCGTATAAACCAGCGGGTGACGCGCCGCATCACCCGCATCAGGCCCACCATCATCTCCAGCTGCAAGTCGGCGTCGACGCTGTAGTCCAGCTGTTCGATCGCGCGCCAGTCCTCCTCCACCGCGAACACTTCCCGCGCCGTCACGTAGGCGCTCGCCACCGCCGCCGCATCGGCGCCGGTACTCTGGGTCATGCGCTGGACAAAGGTGCTGCCCATGCGGTTGACGATATCGTTGGCCACTTCCGTCGCGATGATTTCGCGCCGCAGATGGTGGCTCTGCAGCGCTTCGCTGAAGGACTCCTGCAAGCGCGCCGGAAACGCGCCGAACAGCGCCTGGGCAATCAAGGGGTCATCGCTCAACTGCGGCGTGACCAGCTCGTCCTTCAACTGCGCTTTGGCATAGGAGATCAGTATCGCGAGCTCGGGGCGGGTGAGTGCCTTGCCGCCGGCCTTGCGCTCGGTGAGCTGCTCCTCGTCGGGAATAAACTCCAGCGCGCGATCGAGCCTGCCACTGGCCTCCAGCGCCTGAATAAGACGACGGTACTCGCCCAGCCGCATCAGTGCCTCGCGCTCCGCAAGGCTGATGGCCTGGGTCTGGCGGTAAATATTGGCGAGCACCAGTTCCGCCACATCGTCGGTCATTGCCTCCAGCAAGACCCGGCGCTGTTTTTCGGTCATATCGCCGGCGGCCATCACCGCGTTGAGCAATATCTTGATATTGACCTCGTGATCGGAACAGTCCACCCCGCCGGCATTGTCGACAAAATCCGTGTTGCAGCGCCCGCCGCGCAATGCGTATTCGATGCGTCCCAACTGGGTCGCCCCCAGGTTGCCGCCCTCACCCAGCACTTTGCAGCGCAGTTCATTGCCGTTGACGCGCAGTGCGTCGTTGGCCTTGTCGCCGCAGTCGGCGTGACTCTGGGTGCTGGCCTTGATATAGGTGCCGATGCCGCCGTTCCACAGCAGGTCGACCGGCGCCTGCAACAGCGCATGGATCAGCTCCGCCGGCGTCAGGCGCTCTGCATCGATGGCCAGGTGCTGGCGGATTTCCGGGCTCAGGCTGATGGATTTTGCACTGCGGCTGAAAACCCCGCCGCCGCTGGAAATCAATGCCTTGTCATAGTCCTCCCAACTTGAGCGCGGCAGTGCAAACAGCCGTTGGCGCTCGGCAAAGCTGGTCTCGGGGTCCGGCGTGGGGTCAATAAAAATATGCTGGTGATTGAACGCCGCCAGCAATTTTATCTGCGCTGAGCGCAGCATGCCGTTGCCGAATACATCCCCTGCCATATCGCCAATGCCGATCACGGTAAACGGCGTGGTCTGGATATTGATGCCCAGCTCGCGAAAGTGGCGCTGCACCGAGACCCATGCGCCGCGCGCGGTGATGCCCATCTTCTTGTGGTCATAGCCCTGGCTGCCGCCGGAGGCGAAGGCGTCGCCCAGCCAGAAGTTGTAACTCGCGGCAATCTCGTTGGCGAAATCCGAAAATGTCGCCGTGCCCTTGTCGGCGGCCACCACCAGATAGGGGTCATCGTCATCGTGGCGGGTGACGTCCCGGGGCGGGACGACCTCGCCGCCCACCAGGTTGTCCGTGATATCCAACAGGCCCTGGATAAAAATCCGGTAACAGGCGATGGCCTCGGCCTGGCGGACGTCGCGGCCGGCGTCGGCATCCAGGCTCTTGCAGACAAAGCCGCCCTTGGCGCCGGTGGGCACAATCACCGAGTTCTTGACCTGTTGCGCCTTGACCAGGCCCAGCACTTCGGTGCGGAAATCCTCGTAGCGGTCCGACCAGCGCAGGCCGCCGCGCGCCACCTTGCCGCCACGCAGATGCACGCCCTCGACCCGGGGCGAGTAGACAAAGATCTCATACAGCGGGCGCGGCAAGGGCATATCCGGCACCGCCTCCGGATTCAGCTTGAAGGAAAAATAGGTCTTGAGCTGGCCGCGGGCATCGGATTGGTAGTAATTGCTGCGCAGGGTCGCCTGGATCAGTGCCAGGTACTGGCGTATCACCCGGTCCTCCGACAGGCTGCCGACGTTCTCCAGCGCCTGTTGCAGGACCTCTTCCGCGGCCTGCTGGCGCCGCTCGCGGCCCACGTCCAGACCGGGCTTCAGGCGCAGCTCGAACAACTCGACAATCATCCGGGTGATGTCCATCTGGCGCGCTAGCGTGTCGGCGATAAATTCAGTACTGAAGGTAAACTGGGTCTGTTTCATGTATTTGGCATAGGCCCGCAGCATCGCGATCGGCCGCCAACCCAGCTGCGTGCCGAGGATCAACCGGTTGAAGCTGTCGCTTTCGGCCTGCCCCGCCCAGATGCGTGCAAAAGCGTCCTCGAATACGTCGCCCACCTGGTGGATATCCAGCGTGCCACTCAGCTTGTAGACCACGCTGAATTCATGCATCCAGACCACCAGCCCGTCGCGCCGGCGTATCCCGTGCGGCCGTTCGCCTTCCACCCGCAGGCCGAGGTTTTCCAGGATCGGCATGACATCCGACAGCGCCAGCGGCTGGTGCAGATGCAGCAAGCGAAAACGCATCTGCTCCGGGCTGTCGTTGTTCATCCGGTACAGGCTCAGGCTGAGCGGGTTGTCGTCACTCAGTTCCGCACTGCGCTGGATATCCAGTATCGCCGTGCGCGGATCGAAGTCTTCCATATAGCCGGCCGGGAAAGCCTGCTGATAAAGACTGGCCAGCTCGCTGCCGCGCTCCTCGCCACACTCATCGAGCAGATGGACCCGCAAATGGTCGTGCCAGTTCATGGTCACTTGTGCCAGCTCCTGCTCCAGTGCCGCGGTGTCGACGGCGGGCCGCGACGGTTGCACGCGAAAAATAAAATGGGTGCGTATCAGAATCGATTCAGAAAAGAACGTGGTGAATTCTGATTCGGTGGCATGAAACGCGTCGCTCAGCAGCGTCTGGACGCGCTGGCGCAGTTCGGTGTTGTACTTGTCGCGGGGAATGAATACCTGGCAGGAAACGAAACGCCCCCGCGGGTCCTCGCGCACGAACAGACGCACCTGGCGGCGCTCCTGGATATCAAGTATGCCCATCGCGGCGACGTACAGCTGATCCGTTGTCGCCTGAAACAGATCGTCACGCGGATAGGTTTCCAGCACGCGCAGCAGCTCACTGCTTTTCTGGCCCTGGGGGTCGAATGCCGCGCGCTGCATGACAGCGCTGATCTTGCGGCGCACCAGCGGAATGTGCGTCGGATTCAGGTTGTAGGCCCGCGAGGTGTACAGGCCCAGGAAGCGGTGTTTACTTGCCAGGCGGCCCTGCTGGTCAAAGATACGGATATTCACGTAATCGGGATAGACGTGCCGGTGCACGCGGTTGCGCACCGAAGACTGCACAAAGGTAACGCAATGGCGGTGCTCGTCTGCGCTGCTGACGGTATTGTCGGTCTCCAGCTCCCGTTCCAGTTCGGCAACGCCCAGCGTGTCGCGCAGGCGCAGCAGGCCCAGTTTCTGCGCGACCGGCGCATGGACCTGCGGCGCGTCGCCCTGGTAATCCACCTCCAGGTATTCATAGCCCAGAAACGTGAAGTGGCCATTGACCAGCCACTCCAGCAGATCCATTACCTCCTGGCGATAATAGGCATCGTTGACCGTCATCGCAGCCACGTCGTCCCGGGCCTGTTTGACCCGTGCCAGCATCGGCATAAAGTCGTCCACCACCAGGCCGACTTCGCTCAGCAGCAGATCGAGGCTGCGCTGCAGAGCATAGAGCTCGTCGGCGTCGGTGTTGCGGCGTATCTCGAGGTACAGCAGTGCCTCGCGCTGCACGTCGAGCTCGCCGCTGTGGTCAGCGCCCAGCAACGTCTGCAGCTGATGATCCGCGTCGCGCGCGACCCGCAGCGGTATGTACTGAATGGTGAGAATATCGATGCCGCGGCTGTTGAGCTCATTGCGTACGGAGTCTGCGGTGAACGGCTGCTCCCGGCACAGGATGGCGACCACCGTGTGGCCGGAATGCCAGCCGTGGCGCTGATAGTCCGGGTTGAACACCCGCACCTTGGGCTGCCAGGCATTGAAGTTCTGCAGAAACCGCCAGGTGCCCACCAGCCAGCCGAACAGATCCGGCAGGCCGCGGGCGCGCAGTTCCGCAGCGGGAAAAGCCTCCAGCAACTGTTCCGCCAGCAGCTGGACGGGCTCCACCTCATCACCTGCCAGGCGCTCCGCTACCGTGTCCTGCAAGGTGCGCAACAAACGGCGTTTGCTGTCATCCCAACTCATACCCGCTCCTCCCCGGCGAGCGCCGCACAACAGCTGCACTCCGCAGTGATTGAAACCGAACGCGCAAAGCATAGTCAAAGACCCGTGCGCGCTACCCGCATACCTCGGCAAAGAGGTCTCGCATCCCGTAGAATCGCCGCGTTCGCAACCGCCAGGAGCACGCCGACACAATGCCACCTCTAGCCACCATACGCAGTCTCCGCGACACACTCAGCCGCCGCGTGATCGGCCAGGAAAGTCTCCTCGAGCGCCTGCTGGTGGCACTGCTGGCGGATGGCCACCTGCTGGTGGAGGGCGCCCCGGGGCTGGCCAAGACCCGGGTGGTGAAGTGCCTGGCGGACTGTATCGAAGGCGATTTCCACCGCATTCAGTTCACCCCCGACCTGCTGCCCGGCGATGTGACCGGCAGCGACGTATTCCGCCCTGAGGACGGCAGCTTCCGGTTTCAGCGCGGGCCGATTTTCCACAACCTGGTGCTCGCCGACGAGATCAACCGTGCCCCCGCCAAAGTCCAGTCGGCACTGCTGGAAGCGATGGCCGAGCGCCAGGTCAGCGTGGGCCAGCACAGTTATGCGCTGCCCGAGCTGTTTCTGGTGATGGCCACCCAGAACCCCATCGAGCAGGAGGGCACCTATCCCCTGCCCGAGGCCCAGCTCGACCGTTTTCTGATGCATGTGCGGGTGGGCTACCCCGATGCCGACGCTGAGCGCAGGATACTCCAGCTCGCCCGCCAGGAGGCCGAAGGCCGCCCCCCACTGCCCCAGCAACGCATTTCCCAGGCCGCCCTGTTCGAGGCCCGCGCTGCGGTGCTGGCCCTGCACGCGGCGCCCGCCATTGAGGACTATATCGTGCAACTGGTGATCGCCACCCGCGAGCCGGCGCGCTACGACCCCGAGCTGGCGCGCTGGCTGCAGTTTGGCGCCAGCCCGCGCGGCACCATCGCCCTGGACCGCTGCGCGCGGGCCCTGGCCTGGCTGCGCGGGCGCGACTTCGTGACCCCCGACGACGTGCAGAGCGTGGTCCCCGAGGTGTTCCGCCACCGCCTGATCCTGAGTTTCGAGGCCCAGGCCCAGGGCGTGGACAGCGACACCGTGATCCGGCGCTTGCTGGACTGTGTGCCCGTCAGCTGAGATGTCTGTGGAACGCGCCTACGTCAGCCTCGACGCCCTGATCCAGACCCGCTTCAACGCGCGCGGCCTGGATGTCCGTCGCCGCAGCCACGCCGTCAGCCAGCTGGCCGGCAGCCAGCGCTCGGTGTTCCGCGGCCGCGGCCTGGATTTCGACGAAGTGCGCATCTACCAGGCGGGGGACGATATCCGCGCCATCGACTGGCGGGTCACCGCGCGCTCGGGACAGCCCCACACCAAACTGTTTCGCGAAGAGCGCGAGCGCCCCACGCTGATCGCCGTGGACCAGCGCCGCGGCATGTTTTTCGGCAGCCAGCGCTGCAAGTCGGTACTGGCCTGCCGGCTGGCCGCCAGTCTGGCGTGGGCGGCACTGGCCGCCAATGACCGCGTCGGCGGCCTGGTGTTCGGCGACCAGCAGCACCGGGATGTGCGACCGCGCCGCAGCCGCCAGTCCGTGCTGCAACTGCTGGAACAGCTGCACCACCACAATCATTTATTGCAGCACCCCGGTCCCAGCGCGGGCGGCCTGGCCCGCGCCCTCACCGAGCTGCGACGCATCGCCCGACCGGGCAGCTCGGTATTTGTGCTCAGCGATTTCAGCGGCGACGACTGGCCCGCCTGCGAACAACAGCTGGGGCTGCTGGCCCGCCACTGCGATATCACCGCCATACTGATCAGCGATCCGCTGGAGCGCGAGCTGCCGCGCCCGGGCCAATACCTGGTCAGCGACGGCCGCCAGCGGGCGCTGCTGGACAGCCACGGCGCCGCCCGCCGTGCCCGCTACCGGGCACAGTTCGAGACCCACTGCGACCACCTGCAAAGCCGCCTTGCCGGTTTCCGTATCCCGCTGTTGCTGGCCGGCACCGACGACGACGAAGCGCCGTGGCTTGCGCGCTATTTCGGAGCCCGCCGATGAACGCCGATCCGCTGGCGGGGCTGCGCGATATCCACCTGCCGCAGGCGGTGGGCTGGTGGCCGCCGGCCATCGGGTGGTGGCTGCTCGCGGCCCTCGTGCTGAGTGCGCTGGTCGCCGCGGGCTGGTGGCTTGCCCGGCGTCGCGCACGGCGCCGCTACCGGCGCGAGGCGGTGATGGCACTGACTGCGCTGCACAACCACTGCCGGGATCAGCCCGCTGTCTATATCGCCGAGGCCAACGCCCTGCTCAAGCGCTGCGCGCTGGCCGCCTACCCACGCCAGCAGGTGGCGGCGCTGCACGGCGCGGCCTGGCTCCGCTTCCTCGACCAGCAGGTGGACGGCGACGCCTTCCAGCACGGGCCCGGACGCCTGCTGACGGAACAGGCCTACCGACCGGCGCCGGAGGGCGACATCGACGCCCTGCACCAGTGCGTGCGGCAGTGGCTGGAGCACCATCAATGCTGAGTCTCGATCAGCCCTGGGCGCTGCTGCTCCTGCCCCTGCCCCTGATCGTGCGCTGGCTGATGCCGGCGTTGACCACGCAGCAGCCGGCCCTGGCGGTGCCGTTTTTTGCGCGCCTCGAAGCGGCCGGCGCCACCGCCAGCCGGCGGCGCCGCAGCCCCGGGTGGCGCTGGCTGCTGGCCAGCCTGATCTGGCTGAGCCTGGTGGGCGCGGCCACCGACCCCCAGTGGCTGGGCCCGCCCGTCGACATGACCAGCAGCGGCCGCGACCTGCTGCTGGCGGTTGACCTGTCGGGCAGTATGCGCATGGAAGATATGAAAGCCGGCGGCGAGCTGGTGCCGCGCCTGGTCGCGGTCAAGGTGGTACTGGACGACTTTATCAAGCAGCGCCAGGGCGACCGCCTGGGCCTGATCCTGTTCGGCACCCGCGCCTACCTGCAATCGCCGCTGACTTTCGACCACACCACCGTGCGGGAATTTCTCAACGACGCCCAGATCGGTTTCGCCGGCCCGGAGACCGCCATCGGCGATGCCATCGGCCTGGCCGTCAAGCGCCTGCGGGACCGGCCCGGCGACCGCCACGTGCTGATTCTGCTCACCGACGGCGCCAACACCGCGGGCGCGGTCAGTCCGCTCAGCGCCGCGCGCGTCGCGGCGGACCAAAACATCGTGATCTACACCGTCGGTGTGGGCGCCGACGACCTGGTGGTGCCCGGCCCGCTGGGTGGCTCGTTCCTGTCGCGGCGCATCAACCCGTCCCGGGACCTGGATGAACAGGCGCTGCGCCAGATCGCCGAGTTGACCGGCGGCCGCTACTTCCGGGCCCGCAATCCCGCCGAGCTGGCGGAGATCTATGCCCTGCTGGACGAGCTGGAGCCGGTCGAGTCGGCACCGCGCCAGGTGCGCCCCCGCCAGAGCTGGGCGTGGCTGGGGCTGGCGTTCGCCCTGGGCCTGTCCACGCTGTGGAGTACTGGCGCGGTGCTGGCGCGTCACTGGCAGGTGCGGGCATGAACGAGTTTCACTTCCTGCGCCCCCTGTGGTTGCTGGCCCTGCTGCCGCTGGCGGGACTGCTGGTGGCGCTGTGGCGATCCCGCGCCAGCGGTGACGGCTGGCGGGGCGTGATCGCCGCCGACCTGCTGGCGCTGTTCGTGGAGCCTGGCGCCACGCGTCAGAGTCGCTGGCGCTGGGCTCTGCTGGGGCTCGCCTGGCTGCTGGCGGTGCTGGGGCTGGCCGGGCCCAGCTGGGAGCGCCTGCCGCAACCGGTGGTGCAGCGCCAGGACGCGCTGGTCGTGGTGCTGGACCTGTCGCTGTCGATGTACGCCACCGACGTGCAGCCCTCGCGGCTGGAGCGCGCCCACTACAAGCTGAGCGATATCCTGCAGCGCCGCCGGGAGGGACTGACCGGCCTGGTCGCCTATTCCGGTGACGCCCACGTGGTGACGCCGCTGACCGACGACGCGGCCACCATCGCCAATCTGGTGTCGGCGCTGACGCCACGCATCATGCCGGTGTACGGCAGCGACCCGGTCAGCGCCGTCGAGCTGGCGTTGCAACTCTTCAAAAACGCCGGTATTGCGCAAGGCCGGGTACTGCTGATCAGCGACGAAATCCGCGACCAGGACCGCGAGGCACTGGCCGGACTGCTGGACGGGCACAACGTCGAACTGTCGATTCTGGGCATCGGCACCGAGACCGGCGCGCCGATACCCGTCGAGGGCGATTTCATCCACGAGCCCGATGGCGGCATCGCCATCGCGCGCCTGCACCGCGCGCGCCTGCAGGGCCTGGCACGGGACGTCGGTGGCCGCTATATCGACCTGCAGGTGGACGACAGCGACCTGGACTTTCTGCTGCCACCGGTCAGCGGCGGGGAGGTCAGCGCCGCCCTGGACCGCTTCGACCAGTGGCGCGACCGCGCCCCCTGGCTGGCCCTTGCGCTGCTGCCCCTCGCCGCCCTGGGCGCGCGCCGCGGTCTGGCCCTGGGCCTGTTGTTCGCACTGATGCTGCCCGCGCCCCGCAGCCTGGCTCTGGAATGGCGCGACCTGTGGCTGCGCCCCGATCAACAGGGTGC
This sequence comes from Spongiibacteraceae bacterium, assembly GCA_034004805.1. Classification (GTDB taxonomy): domain Bacteria; phylum Pseudomonadota; class Gammaproteobacteria; order Pseudomonadales; family CAMLJR01; genus JAVEVZ01. The sequence continues at coordinate 12,309 of JAVEVZ010000023.1, forward strand.
CCAGGCCCTCGCGGCGGATGACCCGGAGGCGGCGGCCAGCCGGTTCCAGGACCCCGACTGGCGCGCCAGCGCCCTGTACCGCGCCGGCAAATACCCCCAGGCTGCCCAGCTGTGGAAGGATTCCGACAGCGCCGATGCACACTACAACCGCGGCAATGCCCTCGCCCGAAGCGGCGATCTGCAACAGGCCCTGGACGCCTACGACGCGGCCCTGGCCATCGCCCCGGACGACGCCGACACCCTGCACAACCGGGCGCTGGTGGAGCAGGCGCTGGCGCAGCAACAGGCCGCCCAGGATCCGTCACAGGGAGAGAGCCAGCAAAATAAGGGCAAGCAGACGGATCAGCCGGGTCAGTCCGGAGCAAACGCGTCTTCCGATGGCGACAATAAAGCCGACAGTGAAAGTGCGACCGGTAACAGCGGCGAACAACGCGACAACAAAGACAAAGACGCCGGCTCCGACCCACAAAGCGCGCCCGGCGACGGCAGCCAGGACAGCGAAGGCGACGCTGCCCGCAACGCCCCGTCTCCGGATGGCTCGCCGGACAGCCCCGCCGACGGGGTCGGCGACCAGCCCGGCGAAAACGCCGCCGCTAACCCGCCGCCTGACCCCGCGCCTGAGGAAAAAGGGGCGCCCGACGCCGCTGCACCGGGCCAGCAATCCTCTGATTCATCCGACGATCAAACCGGGGAGCAGGGTGACGGCCAGGCACCGGGGCCGGAACAGGACACCGACCTCGACGACCAGGCCACCCGGCAATGGCTGCAGCAGATCCCCGACGACCCGGGCGGCCTGCTGCGCAATAAATTCGACTACGAGAGCAGGCAGCGCGGTCAGCAGCGCCGCCGCCTGGAGGACCAGCCGCTATGGTGATACGCCTGTTCAGTGTCTGTCTGCTGCTGTGCTGGCTGGCCGCGCCCGCGGTTGCCGCTGCACCGGTGGCGGAACTCGACCGCCCGGTGGTCAGCCTGGGCGACAGCCTGACCCTCACCATCCGCGTGGACGGCACAGGCAGCGAACCCCCCAACCTGGACCCATTGAAGCTCTCGTTCCGGATCCTGGGCACCAGCCAGAGCAGCCGCCACAGCATCGTCAACGGCCGCGTGTCGTCGTCGACGGAGTGGCGCACCACCCTGATGCCGCGCCGCGAAGGTACGCTGCATATCCCGGCGATCGCGGTCGGCAGCGAGTTCACCCTGCCGCTCACCGTGAAGGTGGAGCCCGCCGCGACCGCCGCTGCGGGGGACAACCCCGTCTTTATGGAAGCCGAGATCAACCGGGACCGCGTTTACGTCGACGCCGAGCTGATACTGACCGCGCGGATCTATATCGACCGCGCCATCGAGCTGGAGAACTTGGCGCTGCAAGCGCCGGCCTTCGACGACGCCAGTATCGAACAGCTCAGCGAGGCGAATTTCGACCGCCAGATTAACGGCCACCGCTACCGGGTCTACGAGCGGCGCTACGGCATCTACCCCCACCGCCCCGGCGAGCTGATCATTCCCGAGCTGGTATTCAACGCACTGCAGCCCACCCGCCGCCGCTCGCTGTTTGATATGCCCGGCCAGGGCACACCACTGCAGCGCTTGAGCCGTCAGTTGAGCGTCCAGGTGATGCCGCCACCCGCGGGGTTTCCCGGCAAGGTATGGCTGCCGGCCCGGGACCTGAAGCTGAGCCAGCAATGGCAGGGCGACGACCAGGGGCTCAAGGTCGGCGACTCGATCACCCGCACGCTGACCCTGAAGGCGGAGGGTGTGCTGGCCAGCCAGCTCCCGGCCCTGCCCAGGCCCGAGCTCGATACCGCGCGGGTCTACCCCACCAAACCCACCCTGGAGAACACCCCCGGCAGCCAGGGCATGAGCGCCAGTCGCACCGAGCAGTTCACCCTGCTACCCACCGAGAGCGGCGCACTGAGCCTGCCGCCGGTGCGCATTCCCTGGTGGGACACCGAAGCGGACCGGCTGCGCTGGGCAGAGCTGCCGCGCACTGCGTTGCAGGTTGCCGCCGGCAGTGCCACCGCGCCCCGCGACAACACCGCGGTCAATGCCGAACCGGCGGTGCCGGTGCCCGCCCCCGCCGACACTGGCGCGCCGACGCCGCAACCCGCCCCGCTGGTGGGCAACCCTTGGCCGTGGCAGGCCCTCAGTGGCGCTTTGCTGGCGCTGTGGTTAATAACCCTGGGACTCTGGTGGCGAGCGCGCCGCAGCGCAAGTGCCGGCACGGCCGATAGCAGCGCTTCGGCGCGCCGCTCGCCGGCCGAAGCCGCCTGCTACAAAATCCTCAAGGCCGCCTGCGAGACGCGCCAGCCGGCGGCCGCGGAGCAGGCGCTGCAAGCGTGGCTGCGCAGCTATCTGCAGATGCCCGATGCGGCGCTGGGCAGCCTGCTCCAGCAACTGGACAACAAGGCATTGAGCACCGAAGCGGCGCGCCTGCAGCAGCAACTCTACGGCGCCGTAGCCGGGGCGAGTGACTGGCAGGGCCGCGGCCTGCTGACCGCCGTCGACGGTGTGCGCGCCCAGTCGCGAGACCAGCGAGGCAAACCCGACACCCGCGCCCTGCCGGCCCTCTACCCCGACCGGCGTTGAGACATTGTCAAAGCACTGCAGCGGGCCGCCCATGACAAAGCGTGGGTTGGGTGGCGGTGAGCAAGGGGGGAAACAGGGCTCTGGCGACCCCGGGCAGGCTACGCGGCCGTATGCAGGCCACACTCGCTTTTTTCGCTGATTTTGGTGGGGTCAAAATAGTGCTTGCAGGTCGGCAGGCCGTACTCGGCCATATAGTCGGCGATAAAGTCTTCGCTCTGATAGAACAGCGGCGCCACCTTCAACAGCCCGCGGCCATCCCAGGACAGGATATCGAGGGTCTTGCGAAAGTCGGTCTCATCGCGGCGTATCCCGGTAATCCAGATATCCGGCTTCAACTCGTCCAGCGCGCGTCGAAACGGCTCCAGCTTGACCTGGTTTACAAACTCGTTGAACAGCGCAGGGTTCTCGTCCGGATGCGGTATGCCGCCCATCAACGCGTTGCGGCGCTCGGCAGTCACGCGCGGCGTATAGACGCGCAGGTTGAGCTGAAGGTCCCTGATCAGGCGCTCCGCTACCCGATAGGCATCGGGCACGTTGTAGCCGCTGTCCACCCAGACTATCTCGGCATCGGGGTTGACCCGGGTCACCAGATGCAGCATGGCCGCGGAATTGGGCGAAAAGCTGGTCGTCGTCATCACCCGCCTGCCCTGCGCCATCGCCCAGCGCACCACATCCAGGGGCGAACTCTCGCGCAACTGCTGGTTAATGGTGTCGATATCGAAATTCATAATGCAGCTCATATGACCGGCCCCCGCCCCTGCGGCGTGGGCGCACTATAGTGTAAAAAACCATATGAATCAAACACTTATGCTATTTGGTTCTATGCATATAGCGCCGCGCTCAAGCATTGCCGCGACACACCTGACAGCGCGCTTGCTGCGAACGTGCGCTGCCCGCAAACGCTGCAAACCGGATTACACACCCGGCTAAAACAACACGCCGAAAAACGCCTAAAAAAACAGGATCAGCATCGGCTGCAGATCAAACCCACAACAGACTGAGAGCCATGGAATAGTTCCTGCCCGCGTTAAGCCCAGGCCCCGGTGACCCGGCAGCCGCGATGGGAATGGTCAGGCGACTTCAACGTTTGCCTCTTGTACCGCAACTTAATCTACGCCTTAACCCCCACCTGATTCGCCCTGCAATTTCCCCGACACCGGGGCCTGAATTTTTCTCTTTCTTTCGCAGCCAAAAATTTTGACCTCACGATTATTTCTCAATACATGGAATTCAAAGTATCCAGCAACAAAGATATGTCATAGACAGGAATTAGAATAAAATTGGAAAATAAATACTTTTTAAATCGATAAAAATAAAAATAGCTTTATAAACGTTTTACCAAAACGGAAGTTACTGACTCTTACAATAGCAATAGGCTCACGCCTGTCAAAATCCCGAGAGACTGAAACCTGAAAAAATCACCAGGTACTGAGCTGAAAAAACCCAGCGCCGCCGAGATTTTTATGCTGAAGAGCTCACACAAGGCAGAGCCGATAGAACCGATTCCGCCGCAGAACAAACTTCTGCAGAATTTGACAAAAATTAAATAGTCTGTACAAATCAAAAAACGCAAATCTTCATGTGTGGAAATTTCACTTTCAAATTCTTGCGCGATTCACCGTGCTAGACTTACGCACCCCACCACTTATCCTAGTGGCCGCTTCTTTCCAGGAGCGAGCCAACAGGAACATCGGCAAT
>JAVEVZ010000312.1:0-3513 GCA_034004805.1 Spongiibacteraceae bacterium
GTATGCCTTTGCGCGCCCGGTATTCGTTATCGATGCCTACACGCGCCGGCTGTTTTCCCGCCTGCAGCTGATCGCGGGGGAGGAAAGCTACGAGGAATTGCGGCATTATTTCGAGGAGGGGCTGGGATGCAGTGGAGACAATGTGCCACTGTTCAATGAGTACCATGCCCTGATCGTGGTCCACGCCAAACAGGTGTGCCGCACCAAACCGCTGTGCGCCGCCTGCTGCATGCGGCGGCGCTGTCCGGCAGGGCGGGGAAACGGCAAGGAGTGAGGTAGGCGATGAGTGAGATAGAGCAACAACACTTCATGCGCGAGGCCCAGGCCCTGGCCGCGCAATCGGTGCGCGACGGTGGTGGCCCGTTCGGTGCAGTGGTGGTGCGCAACGGCATCATCATCGGCCGCGGCAGCAACCGCGTCACGCCGGACAACGACCCCACCGCCCATGCCGAGGTGATGGCGATCCGCACCGCCTGCCGCACGCTGGGGAGTTTCAGCCTGGATGGCTGCGAACTGTACGCCAACTGCGAACCCTGCCCCATGTGCCTGGCGGCTGCCTACTGGGCACGGCTGGAGCGCATCTACTATGCCGCCACCCGCGACGATGCCGCCGCTGCGGGGTTCGATGATGCCTTGATCTATCGGGAGGTCTGTCTGCTGCCGGAGCAGCGGCAGCTGCCGTCGTTGCGGGTATTGCCGGACGAGGCGGGGGACGCCTTCGCCGCCTGGGCGGCGAAGGCCGATCGGGTGGACTACTGAGCGCTCTTTACCTGGTTGCGGCCCTGCTGCTTGGCCTCATACAGGGCATGGTCGGCACGGTCGAACAGTCGGTCACCGTCTTCTTCCCGCAGTGTCGCCACGCCGAGACTGACGGTAACCTTGATCTCCTTGCCGTCACAGGGGCAGGTTGCTGCCTCAATGGTCGCCCGGATGCGTTCGGCCACGATCTCGGCCCCGTCCTGCGGGGTGCCCCGCAGCAAAACCACGAATTCCTCGCCGCCGAAGCGGAATAATAGGTCGTCGCCGCGCAACATTTCTTTCGTGATGCGGGCTACCGAACGCAGCACGGCGTCGCCGATGGTGTGGCCATGGCGATCGTTGACCTGCTTGAACCAGTCGATGTCGATGACGAGCAGGGACAGGGACTGATGATGACGGTGGGCCAGGGTGACTTCGCGGACCAGATGGTCTTCCAGCGCGGCGCGGTTGCCGACGCCGGTGAGCGGGTCACGGTGGGCTGCGGCCAGGGCATCGCGGTAGTGCAGGGCGTTGCGCAGGGGATAGACCAGGGTGCAGAGCAGGTATTCGACCTGGGCCAGGTCCTGTTCTGAAAAGCGCTTGTTGCGGCTGATGGCCACTTCGCCCAATTCGGCGCCGAGCAGGTTGAGGCGGTAGCTGCAGTGGTGGCGGCCGGTGTGGCCCACGGCGAGGACAAAACGGCGCTCATCGTTGCGGTAGGTCAGCCCCTGGTGCGGCACGGTTTCCTGCACGATATCGGAGAAGATACGCAACAGCTGTTCCAGGTCGAGCGTGGTTTGCAGCGCGGTGGTGAGACGCAGCGTATCCGGCGCCTCGACGCCACGCGCCAGGCTGACCACCGGGGCCAGGCTCGATTTGCTGTCAGTGTTAAGCGAGCGGTGCAGTGCCATGATCTCCATCCTTCAGCGGGTGCAACTGTTCTTGCTTATGCTTAAGCGATTTCCGTGCCAACAGTAAAAAACGAGTAAAAAACAATGCGTTAATTGTTGTTAAAGGATTTTGTGTCAAATATCCGGCGTGCCTGCAGCGGCATGTTTTTGCCGCCGCGGGACGGCCGGGGCGGCATGAACCCGGCCGCGGGCCTCAGGTCATAGAGACTGAGCACTACAAAATAATGCGGAGGAGTGGCGATGCGTAAATCAGTGCCGGAGATGTGGTTACTGATGGGGTTGCTGTGGCTGGGGGGCGCCATGGCGGCGACACCGGACGCGGGGGGCACCGTGCTGCAGGGCGGGGTCAATCCCGGTTACCACGACAAGCCGGAGTGGTTCAAGAACTCGTTTATGGATTTGAACGAGGACGTGGCGGAGGCGCGCGCGGCAGGCAGGCGGGTACTGCTGTATTTCTATCAGGACGGATGCCCCTATTGTGAAAAGCTGCTGCGGGAAAACTTCGGTGACGCGGCTATCGCCGCCAAGACGCAGCGCCTGTACGACGTTATTGCCATCAATCTGTGGGGTGACCGCGAGGTGACCGGGATGGATGGTGCAGGCGTGACGGAAAAGCAGTTCGCCGAACGGCTCAAGGTGATGTATACGCCGACCCTGCTGTTTCTCGATGATGCCGGTGCGCCGCTGTTGCGGCTGAACGGCTATTACGCCCCGGAACGCTTTGACATCGCCCTGGACTATGGCGCGCGGCGTGAAACTGACGACCTCAGTTTCCGCGACTATGCGGCGCGGCGTGCGGGGGCGCGCCCGGTATCGCAACTGCAGGCCAACCCGCTGTTCCTCGCGCCGCCCCATGCCTTGGCGCGTAACCGAGTCGCTGCACAACGTCCGCTCCTGGTGCTGTTCGAGCAGGCCGATTGCGCGGCCTGCGCCGAATTTCACCGCGAGATCCTGGCGCGTCCGGAGTCACGTGCATTGCTGCAGCGTTTCGATGCGGTGCAGCTCGATATGTGGAGTGACGCCACCCTGGTCAGGCCCGACGGCAAGCGCAGCAGCGCCGCCGAATGGGCCAGGCAGCTCAATATTCAATACACGCCGTCACTGGTGTTCTTCGATGAGCAGGGCAAGGAGGTGTTCCGCACCGAGGCCTATCTGCGCACCTTCCACATTCAGTCGGTGATGGAGTACATCGCCAGCGGCGCCTACCGCCGGCAACCCAACCTGCAGCGCTACATCCAGGAGCGCGCCGACCATCTGCGCGAACAGGGGGTGGCGGTGGATTTGATGGAGTAAATCAAGGCGATTCAAGATTGACCGGGCCACCGATACGCTTTTTTGAATTTTGAATCTTGGCTGTTATTGCGCGCTGGTCCGCTGCCCGGTGGTGCCGCGGCTGTCGGGACCCATCAGGTAGAGATAGACCGCCATGATTTCTTCCGGGCGTAGCAGGGTGTTGGGGTCTTCGCCGGGGTAGGCCTTGGCGCGCATGGCGGTGCGCACGGCGCCGGGGTCGATGCTGTTGACGCGGATCGGGGTGTTGGCCTCCAGTTCGTCGGCCCAGATCTCCATCATGTTTTCGCAGGCGGCCTTGGTGATGCCGTAGGCGCCCCAGTAGGCACGGCCCTTGCGGCCGACGCTGCTGCTGGTGAACAGCACGGAGGCGTCTTTTGAATTGCGCAGCAGCGGCAGCATGGCGCGGGTGAGCAGGTAGGGGGCATGCAGGTTGACCTGCATCAGTTGTGCCCACTGCTTGAGGTCGTATTGATCCAGCGGGGTCAGCGTACCGAGCAGGGCGGCGTTGTGCAGCAGGCCGTCGAGGCGGCCGAATTCCTTTTCCAGCATGGTGGCCAGTTCCAGGTACTGT
>JAVEVZ010000313.1:0-3490 GCA_034004805.1 Spongiibacteraceae bacterium
CGCGGGTGTCGGCGTCGAAACCGAACTCCTCCACGTACCAGCTGACCAGATTCTTAAACCCGCGGTGGTACAGCAGCGAACCCTTGGGCCGGCCCGAGGAGCCCGAGGTGTAGATCATGTAGATCAGTTGGTCATCGCCCACCGGCAGACCGGGATTGGTGTCCGCCGCGCCGTCCAGTGCCGCCATATCGTCCAGACACAGCAGCTGCTCCTCCGCCAGTTGCAGGCAGCGGGCCTGGGCCCTGTCGGTCAGCAGCAGGCGCACGCCGGAATCCGCCAGCATGTAGGCCAGCCGCTCCGCCGGGTACTCGGTATCCATGGGCACGTAGACCGCGCCGGCCTTGAGCGCCCCCAGTATCCCCGCGACCATGGCCAGCGAGCGGTCCAGGCAGATGCCGACGAAGTCACCGGGGGCAATGCCGCGCGCGATCAGGGTGTGGGCAATGCGGTTGGCCTGGCGATTGAGCGACGCATAGTCCAGGGTGGCTTCGCCAATGGCGACGGCGACCGCCGACGGCGTGGCCGCAGCCTGCTGTTCGAACTGCTGATGTACTGCTCGCATCCCCGCCCCCTTTCGCAAACCGGGTTGGTCCCCGGCGCCCAGATCGCCAGCTTTATTCTGACGGTGAGACTCAACTTTAGCAGCGAGCCGTCACCCCCGGCATCTTTTTATTCAACACCCGCCGCCGCACCGGCGCCAGTCCTGCATAGCGTCGACATCTCTCAATAACAGCGCCAGGCGGTCAAACCGGTGGCATTGGCGTCCTGCGAGGGAGTAAAGTCAGGCCCGTTGTGGTACTCGACCGACGCGCGGCAGAAACGGGTTGTCTGCGGCGCATCACGCGATGACCGGGGGGATCTCATGCTGGACCGCATGCTGGATCGCGCGCGCTCGCTACCCGTTATCAGGCAGTATCGAAAACGCAAGTACGACCGGCGCTTTCTCAATAACCGCTTCGTCAACAACCGCTCCGACAATCTGTTCCGGGGCGTCTACCCGAATTTTGCCGCGGCCCGGCAGGCGCTGCCCGACGTCGCGCCGGCGGGCTACGACAACCCCGCGTCCGCGGGCATGTACCGCCAGTGGCTGGATACACTGCGCGTCGAGGATTACCCCGTGCTGTTCTGGCTCAGCCAGATCAAGACCCGTATCAACAGCCTGGTGGATTTTGGCGGCCATATCGGTTTTCTCTACTACAGCGCGCGGCGGTTTATCAACGCGAGCGACAGCTTTATCTGGCAGGCAATGGACGTGCCGGCCGTGATCGCCGCGGGCCGCGCGCTGGCGAAGGAGCGCGGCGCCGACGAACTGACGTTCATCGACAGCCGCGAAACCGTGCCGGCCTGCGATGTGTTTATCGCGTCCGGCTCCCTGCAGTATATCGAGCCGACGCTGGCGGATTTGCTGCGCAACGCCGCAACCCTGCCCCGGCATGTGCTGGTGAACATGACACCCCTGCACGACCAGCGGGGATTTTTTACCGTGAACAGTATCGGCACGGCCTATTGCGTGTACGGCATCCAACAAAAACCCCTGTTCTTCGCGACGCTGGAATCACTGGCTTATCAACGCGTCGCCGCGTGGACCAATCCCGGCAAACAGTGCCACATCCCCTTTCACCCCGAGGCCGGCCCTGTCGTCTATCACGGCGGCTACTGGACGCGCAGCGATTGACGACCATGCCGCGCGCACCGCAGTTACCGGGCCTGACTTCCCTGCGCGGTATCGCCGCGCTGTGCGTCGTGGTGCACAACTACGCGGTGTTCTGGTTCCCCGATACCAGTGCCCATTTCCCCGGCTCGTTTATCGTGAAGTCGTACCTGTGGGTGGATATGTTTTTTCTGCTCAGCGGTTTTGTGCTGTGCCACGTCTACCAGCGTGAATTCGCGGTATCGGTTCGCGGCGCGGATTACCGGCGCTTTATGCTGGCGCGATTTGCGCGCATCTATCCCCTGCACCTGTTTACGCTGGGCCTGCTGGTGGCGCTGGAACTGGTGGCACTGCAACTGTGGGGCGGCTCAGGCCGGCGCCAGCCGGATATGCTGGTCGTCAATCTGCTGCTGTTGCAGGTACTACCGACCTACACCTACTGGAACGAACCGGCCTGGTCGATCAGTGCCGAGTGGTTGACCTACCTGTGGATACCGCTGCTGATGGCAGTGCTGTCGCGGATGCGCGACTACCAGCACCTGATCACCGCTATTCTGTGCCTGCTGGTGCTGGTTGTTATCGAACAGGTCAAGGGCAGCCTGGGCGCCTTCTACAGTGGCTGGCCGCTGCTGCTGTGCTGCGAAGCCGAGGCCATACTCGGCGCGATCCTGTACCAGGCCGGCCAGCGCCATGCCGCGCGTGCACACCGCCTGAAAGCCGCGACCAACCCGCTGTTTATCGCCACTATTGTGTCGCTGTGCCTGCCCATACCCCACACGATTTCCGTCGCACTGTTTGCGCTGCTGCTGTTGGCTGTCAGCCGGTTTGAAGACGGCGACCGTCACTGGCTGCTGCATCCGACGTGGGTGTGGCTGGGGACGATTTCCTACTCGGTCTATCTGCTCCACGATCCGCTCAAACAGCTCATCTCCGAGGTCTACGCCTGGCTGGTCGGCGCGCCGCTTACGGCATCACTGGGACTGGGCGAGCAGTGGCTGGTAATGAGCGCGCTGATTGCGCTGAACGTCGCGCTGTCGCATGTCTGCTATCGCTTTGTCGAGGTCACCGCAAGGCGCGCGCTCAACCGCAGCCGGCTCGCCAAGCGGCTGTTGCGTATCACCTGATACGTTGTCACGCGAGATGCTGGACGGTCAGCGCGCTGCCAGCCAGTCGCTCACGCTGTCGATAATGGCCCGCTGGTACTGAGGCTGGGTAATGATATGGCTGGTCTTGGGGTAATAATCCAGCGTCAGGCGATCATCGAAATCCACATCCCGAAAAATATCGCGATACTGATTGTGATAGTTGTAGCGCGGCTCACCCCCGGTAAAGATTGCGTAGAGTGCGACGCCGCGGGCCATCAATGTCTGCAGGTTTTTGCTGGTGTCGCTGCGCGGCGGCGTGGGGTCGAAGGTCGGCACTTCGAGATAGCGTGCATCAATCCCGGCGCTTTCGCTGGCGGTTTTGGGTTTGTAGCGGCCGGTCAGGCGCAGGAACTGCCGGCTCAGAAAGCTGGCCCAGTGCTGCCACTTGAACAGCAGCGGCCGGTAGTGCTCAAGGTGATAGCGCCAGGTCGTGTAGCAGTAGCCATCGATCTGTACCACGCCGATAACGCGCTCATCGCGGCAGGCAATCTTGTAGCCGTTGTGGGCCCCTGAGCACAGACCGAAAGTAATAAACCGCTGTACCCCGCGCACCCGTTGCAGATAGTCCATGACCTCGGTCAGTTCCTGCATGGCCAGGGTCTCGGTGGATGCCGAGCCGCCGCGCGGGCTGCTGTCGCCGATTCCGGTAATATCTAACCGCGGTGCCAGCAGTCCTCGCGCCGCTGCCGCCCGC
>JAVEVZ010000024.1:0-16351 GCA_034004805.1 Spongiibacteraceae bacterium
GCCCCTGCTCGGCCTTGAGGCGCTGCAGTGCACCGATCATGGCGTTGCGGCCGGCCAGCTGGGCACCTGCGGCGTCGGCGCGGAATTCGCGCCAGCGCGAAAACCAGAACACGATGGTCGAGGCGAGCAGGCCCAGTACGATTTCGGCGACGAAGGTCACAATGTAAAAGCCGATGCCATAGCCGCGCTCGGTCTTGAACACCACCCGGTCAACCGTGTGGCCGATGATACGCGCGAAAAACATCACGAAGGTGTTCACCACGCCCTGGATCAGCGCCAGGGTCACCATATCGCCATTGGCGACATGGCCGATTTCGTGGGCCAGTACCGCGCGCACTTCGTCGGGTTTGAAGCGGGTCAACAGACCTTCGGAAACGGCCACCAGCGCATCGTTGCGGTTCCAGCCGGTGGCGAAGGCGTTGGCGGTGGGTGAGGGGAATACGCCCACTTCGGGCATCCTGATACCCGCTTCGCTGGCCAGCTCGGCGACGGTGGTCATCAGCCACTGTTCCTCACGGCTGCGCGGCTGGTCGATGACGCGGGTGCCGGTGCCGCGCTTGGCCATCCACTTGGACAGAAACAGGGAGATGATGGAGCCGGTCATGCCGAATATGCCGCAGAACACCAGCAGGGCGCCGAGGTCGAGGTCGACACCGTTGGCCTGCAGGAAGCCCTGGAAGCCCAGCAGGCTCAGGGTCACGCTGGCCAGCAGCAACACGGCCATGTTGGTGGCCAGAAACAGCAGAATGCGCATCATGGTGCGGTAATACTCCGGCAGTCAGTCAGGGAACATCTGAAGAGCGTTTGTGCTCGATATCCGGCGCGTTGGCGGTGCTCGGCGTGCGCAATTATTCGCGCGCCCAGTCTCGCTCTGGGCCACCCCGGCTGTCTTCGCTCGCTGCGTTCTTCAAAGGCTCCCCAGGGTTGGAATCGGCGGTGGATATGGAGGCGCCCGCGGAATCTTCAAGTGCGTCTGCCGCCGAGGTATCCGGCCCGGGGGGCGGGTCGGCCGTGTCATCAGCGATGCCGGGCAATCGGTGCGCCTGATTGTCGGCCGGGTTCTCCGACAGCGCATCGGCGGGTGGCCCAGCGTCGCGGTCCACGATGGGCTGCCCCTTGTCGTTCAGCGCACAGGCCACGGCGGTGGCGCGCACATGCACGTCCTTGGAGCTGACTTCGAACACGGTGTTGATGGCGTCGTCCTTGTACGCGGTGCGGTAGAGGTGTTGTGCGTCGCTGCCGCTGATCCATTCGCGCTGCTTGCTCAGGTACAGGCCCTGTTGATTGCGGACAATAAAAACCTGACTCATCGAACAGTGGACTCCTGTCGGGTAAACGCGGGGATTTTACCCGCGATGGGGGGCGCTCTCCATGGCCCTGCGCTCCATGCTCCTGCGCGCCGCAGTCACGCGCTCGCCGGGGTCACTCGCCCAGCAGGATATCCTTGGCGCGGTTGATCTGCGCCGCCAGGTAGTCGTTGCCGCCGCGATCAGGGTGGACCTTCTGGATCAGTTTGCGGTGCGCCTGAATGATGGCTTCGCGGCTCGGTTGCCCTGTCAGACCCAGTATCGCCAGTGCTTCATCGCGGCTCGCAGGGCCGCTGCCTGCCGGGCTGGCGCCGGGCCCGCCGTCGCTGCGCGCCTGCTGCCACTGCGGGCCAAAGCGGTGGTTGAGGTAGCTGACCAGCAGCTTGATCGATTCGCTGTCGCGGTTCTGCAGGTAGTCCAGCAGCGTCTGCAGTTGCTCCAGGCTCAGGCTCTCCAGCGAACTGCCGGCGTAGGGACCGGCGATCACTTCGCCGCTGAGTTGCTGGCTGTCGTGATCCAGCACCATGCGCAGGTGTTCGCTTTTGACTTCGCTGCGCTGGCCGCCATCCGCAGTGGGACCCGGCCCCCGGTGCTGCCGGTAGTGCCGGCGCAGGGTGGGCAGGTGGCTCATAAGCAGGGGGCCCCAGCGCAACAGCAGCGGCAGCAGGGCGCCGAACACCGCGCCCAGCCAGTGCACCCGGCCGGTCAGTGCCAGCAGGATCAGCATCAGGGCCGCCACCGCCAGACCCAGCCGCCATCTGAGGTGGCGGCGCTGGGCCGGTGGGGTATTGCGGTACATGCGGATAATGGCGGCCAGGGCAAACAGCAGCGCGCCAAACAGGATCAGTCTGATCAAGGGCGCGAACTCCCTGTCGCCGGCAGTTGTGCGAGCAGGTCGCGGGCGGCGCTGCCACTGAGTTTCTGCAGCGCGTCCGCGCCGCCACTGGCGTAGGTTGCCACCGCTTCCAGCAGTGCGCGCAGGGTGTGTGCGCTGCTGGCGTCGAAGCGCGCCCAGGCGCCGCGGCTGAGTCGCGCCATCTGTTGGAAGCACTGTGTCACGGCGGGGTCGTCTCCTTCCTGAAAGATAAACAGTGGCAGGCCGCGCAGTCCCAACTCGCCCGCCAGCTGGCACAGGGTATCTGGGCTCTCTTCAATGGCGTCGCCGACAAATACCGCAGCTTGCACCGGCTGTTCGCTGGCACTGCGGTTCATAAAGCGCAGTACGCGGGCGATCTGGGTATGGCCGCCCAGGCAGCTCACTGTGTCCATCGCGCGCTGCAGCGCAGCGCTGTCATCCAGCCAGGGGGTGGCGCGAAACTCGTCAAAGCCCCGGTAATAACACAGGCGAACCTGCAATGCCCGGGCGCGGGTGGCGGCGGCAAACATCTGGGCCTGCAGATCGCGGGCCGTGTTCCAGGCGGGCTGGCGGCTGGCGGTCGCATCCAGCGCAAAAATCAGCCGCGTGCGATCCTGATGGGTGCGCGCGGGCAGCCGCTCGAGTTCGGCGAGAAACCGGCTGACCTTCTCTGTTTCAGGCAGATGTTTGCTACTCATGGGACTCCCGCCGGGCTGTGCAGCGGGCATTATGGCCCATTCGCCGGCAGGGCCGCGAACCCTATGCTAGGCTCTGGCACTTGTCGGCCCCGGGCACGGGCCGCCGCGATAGGGACGGAGAGTGGAGCGGGCATGACCCAGGCGTATCAACAGGCGGCCGGCCAGCGCGCGCTGCTGTTTTCCCGGCTGCATGCCAGCCTGCGTGACCAGGGTAAATGGGACGAGGTCTTTCGTCTGATGGGCCAGGGCCGGATGGCCGCCGAGCGCGCCCAGATGGCGGCGCTGGCGGACCAGTTCGAGGCGGGTCAGGAGGCGCTGCTGCAGGTGCTGAGGGACAGCGACCAGTTTCTGCCCTGGGAGCTGGAGCTGATTCAGCTGGGCCTGGCCTGCGGCAATGTCGCAGACCCTTACCGGCGGCTGGCGGAACACTATCACCAGCTGGATCAGGCGGTGCAGAACGCGCGCCGCTACCGGCTGCTGCCGACGGCTATCTACCTCTTTACCGGCTGGGCGCTGCCGGCGGCGCTGGTGCTGGACGGCCATGCCACGCCGCTGGCGGGTCTGCTGCTCGCGTGTTTGCCGCTGCTGCTGCTGGGTGCGGCGATGTGGGCCGGGCGCGGTATCTGGCGAGCCTGGCAGCGCGACCGCGTGCCCCGCCGTCTGCTTGCGGTGCTGTACCGGATTCCCCCCCTGAGCGAACTTCTGCGGCTCTACCAGATCCGGCTTTATCTGGACAATCTCAGTCTTTGTATTGAGTCGGGACAGCCGCTGGAGCGCGCCTTGAAGCTGGCCGCGCGGCGCTTGCCCTACAGTCCCTGGCGGCGCCGTTTCAGTCAGATCCATCAACAGGTGGAAGCGGGGGGCAGGTTGTCGGTCGCCCTGCTGAACAGCGGCGTATTGCAGGGCGTGATGTTGCCGACCCCGGGCCCCGGCACTGATGCTGCGGCGGCGCAGCGCCAGCTGACTGATGTGGTGCGAGCCACCTATGCCGAGCGCCTGGCCTACTGGGCGCGTTGGCAACCGGCAAGCGTGCTGTTGCTGGTGCCGCTGGTGGTGCTGGTGGATCTGCTCGCGGTCTATTGAGACCTGCTAAAGGCGCTTGCTGTGCCGTGGGCTCTCCCGGCGACACAGGATGCAGGCGAAGGTCGCGGCCCGACGCAGTCTCGGTCTGTGGCTGCGCAGCTTGTACAGGCGCCGTTCCAGCGTTAGCGTGGGCCGCAGTTCCAGGGTCCCGCCGGTGTGGCCGCCGGGCCCTGCGGCGCTGCCCGGAGGACCGGGTGTGATGGCCGTGCGATTTTTCCGCACCACGCATATTGCAGGGTTTGCAGTTTGATGTAGGATGCCGCGCCGCCCGTTTCAGCGCCTCGTGTCCAGTAGCCAAATCAGGAGTCTATCGATGGAAAACCCGACGTTCAGCCCCGAGCGCTGGAACACGCTGATGGCTTTCAGCGAACAGCAGCCCACGCCGCACCTGGTGGTCGATCTGCAGCTGATCGAGCAGCGTTACCAGGAGTTGCGCGGCGCGTTCCCCATGGCGATGCCGTACTACGCGGTCAAGGCCAACCCGCACCCGGAGGTTCTGAAACGCCTGCACCGCCTGGGCAGCTGCTTTGATATCGCGTCGATCTACGAGTTGGACAAGCTGCTGGGACTGGGGGTGGAACCTGCGCGCATCAGCTACGGCAACACCATCAAGAAGCCGCGGGATGTCGCCTATGCCTACGGCAAGGGCATACGGCTGTTCTCCAGCGATTCAGAGGCCGATATCCGCACCCTCGCTGAAAAGGCACCGGGCAGCGAAGTCTGCGTGCGCATCCTGACCGAGGGCGATCAGACCGCGGACTGGCCGCTGTCGCGCAAGTTCGGCTGTCATGTGGATATGGCAGTGGAGCTGTTGTGCCTGGCCGACGAACTGGGCCTCAAGGCGGCGGGAATCTGTTTCCACGTCGGCTCCCAGCAGCGCAATATCGGCGCCTGGGATGACGCCATCGCCAAGGTGCGGGTGGTGTGCGACCGCCTGGCCTCCCAGGGCATTACGCTGTCCATTATCAATATGGGCGGCGGCCTGCCCGGCACTTACACCGGCAAGGTGCACGATGTGCAGACCTACGGTGAATCGATCCAGCGCTTTCTCAACGAAGATTTCGGCGACGAGCTGCCGCGCATCATCATCGAGCCGGGCCGCTCCCTGGTGGCGGACGCAGGTATTCTGGCCAGCGAAGTGGTGCTGATTTCAAGAAAGTCCCGCGACGCCCTGGAGCGCTGGGTGTTTCTCGATATCGGCGTGTTTGGCGGGCTGATCGAATCACTGGGGGAGGCGATCAAATATCAGCTGGTCTCCACCCGCGACGGCGAGACGGAAGACGTGATACTGGCGGGTCCGACCTGCGACAGCATGGACATTCTCTACGAGCGCCACAAATACGCGCTGCCAAAAAGTCTCGAGCGCGGTGACCGCCTGTACTGGATTTCCACCGGCGCCTACACGTCCAGCTACAGCTCGGTGGAGTTCAACGGGTTTCCACCGCTGAAAACCTACGTACTCGAATAGCCGGCATAGCGCGGGACGCTGGCGTCCCGCGCTTCTCGCCCTGTTCTCGCTGCTCTTCTGTTGTTCTTCCGTTATTTTTCAGATTGCTTCGGCGCGCTGCTCAGCGCTCCTCCAGACTCTCCACCACGTACTGCGGCAGCGCGAAGCTGGCGGCGTGCAGGCTGGGGTTGTAGTAGCGGGTCTTGATGCCGCTGGCAGCGTAGCGTTTTTCCAACTCGGCGACGGGCACCTGGCGCGCATCGGCGTTGTCGCTGGCCCAGGCCATGGTCATGACGCCGCCGACGTAGGTGGGCACCGAGACGTTGTAGAACCAGCGATCCGCAAAGTGTGACTTGAGCCGGCGGTGGGTGTTGACCACTTCGTCGGGCTGCATGAACACCACGCCGTTCTGCGCGACAAAAATACCGCCGGGCTTCAGACAGCGCTTGGCGCCGGCGTAGAAGCGGCTGCCGAACAGCACTTCGCCGGGACCGATGGGGTCGGTGGAGTCGGAGATGATCACGTCGAACTGGCGATCAGTATCGCTGACGTAGTCGATGCCGTCGCTGATGACGATTTCGGCGCGGGGATCGTTGTAGGCGCCGGCCGAATGACGCGGCAGGTGTTCCTTGCACATCTCGATGACCGCGGCGTCGATTTCCACCTCCACCACGCGCTCGACCTCCGGGTGCTTCATCACCTCGCGCAGAATGCCGCCATCGCCGCCGCCAATAATGAGCACATCTCTGGCCTGGCCGTGGGCAAACAGCGGCACGTGAGCGAGCATTTCATGGTAGATGAACTCGTCGCGCTCAGTGGTCTGGATCACGCCGTCCAGGGCCATCACCCG
Organism: Spongiibacteraceae bacterium; assembly: GCA_034004805.1. Classification (GTDB taxonomy): domain Bacteria; phylum Pseudomonadota; class Gammaproteobacteria; order Pseudomonadales; family CAMLJR01; genus JAVEVZ01. The sequence goes on from JAVEVZ010000024.1 coordinate 6,242, forward strand.
GCCGTGATCGGCGCTTTCGAAGATCACCAGACTCTGGTGCTCGGTCTGTACCTCGAACAGGATGCGCTCGACCTTGAAGCTCTGGCCGTAGCCGCCGTACAGGGTTTCTTTGTACCACTCGCTCATGGAACCGCTCCTCTCAGGTACATGCCGGCGCACAGCCGGAACTGCATTGATCCCCGTCAGCGCGGGGAAACCGGGCATTAAAGCCGGCTTTGGACGCGAGATCAAACCGGCGGGGCGGTGTAGCGGGCGGCGTTGTCCCGGGTCTGGTCCGGCGCGCCGGCGATGCGGTTGCGGCCCTCGGCCTTGGCGCGATAGAGCGCGGCGTCGGCGATTTCCAGCAGCTGATCGGGGCGCGCGTGTATTTGCGGCACGCTGCTGGCTACGCCGATGCTGACGGTGACCTGATAACGGTGCCCGGCGTGCTCGACGCAGGTCTGGGCGATGGCGGTGCGCAGGCCCTCGGCGATCGCCAGCGCCTGTGCCAGGCCGGTGTCCGGCAGCATGATGACGAATTCCTCGCCGCCATAGCGCGCAACCAGTTCCCGGGCGCGCCGAAAATGCTGGTGCAGGGTCGCGGCAATGGCCTGCAGGCAACGGTCGCCCACCAGATGGCCGGCGCTGTCATTGAGTTGCTTGAAATGATCGGCATCCACCATCAGCACCGACAGCGGTGCGCTCTGGCGTGCGCAGCGGCGCCATTCCTGGAGGTACTCCTGCTCGAAGTACAGCCGGTTGTGGACCTGGGTAAGGCCGTCGGTAATGGACAGCCGGCGCAGGCTGGCATTGGCTGCGGTGAGCTGCTGTCGGGCGCCTTCCAGCGCCTGGTTCTGCTCGCGCAGGGCGCGGGTGCGCTCGGCGATCTTGCGTGCCAGGCGGCTGGACATGCTTTCTGCCAGATGGAAGGCGCGCACAAAGCGGGCGCTGGTCAGGTAGGCCTGCACGGTGAGAAAGAACAGGACGGCGCTGGATGTGCCGCGGTGCCAGGCAAGTCCCGGACGCTCCCCTGCAATGTACAGGCTGACCGGAACGGCGACGGCCAGTGGCGCAACCGCCAGCAGCATCCCGCGTGCCTGGGGCAGCCGACGCCAGGCCGCGCGACTCAGCAGGGTCAGCGCCGCGCCCGTTTGCACAAGCCAGACTGCGGTCAGTGCCGGCAGCCAGCGCTCAAGTTGATCGGGCGCCGCCAGCGCGATCAGCAGGCTCAGGGCAATGGTCAGTGCCAGGTTGCCCATCGCCAGCCGGCGGGAGTGGGGCCATTCGAAACTGTGGTGATAGAACATCAGCAGCGCAGCGGGCACCCAGCAGGCGGCGATGTAGTACAGCTGGTGGCGCAGCGCGTAACGCCATGCCTGGTTGCCGATCAGAAAATCCCACAGACCGTTGCCAATGAAATGAAATACCGCCAGCGCAAAACAGGAGGTGCCCAGCCACAGCGCGGCCCGCTCGCTGCGCTTCTGCGCATAGAGTGCCAGCGCGAAGGCGGCGACGGTCAGCATGACGGCTATCTGTCCGGCCGTCAGGGTTGTGTGGCGCAGGGCCAGGGTGTTGAGCGCTTCGCTGTCGCCGATGGCGACGGCGCCGCACAGACCGCCGTGGGTATCGTGGTGACTGGAAACGTGGATCAGCAGCCGGTAGGTTCCTGCCTCCAGGCCCGTGAGAGGGAGCAGCAGCTGGGCGGGATCGGGGCGCTCGTTGAGCGCCGCTCTGGCGGGCGTACCGCGCCGGGCGGTGCGCAGCGGGGTCGATTCGCTGCCGGGCGGAATCCAGTACAGCTGCGCAGCGCCGCATACCCGTTCCAGCCACAGGCTGAGCGGGCGCTGCATGTCCGATAACCGCAGGTCGATCCAGTAGCTGCCGATGCGGGGGCTGGCGCCGTTCGTGGCCCAGGTATGGGGTACCGCGACGGTCTGGGCGTCCCCCGGGGCTGTGTTCACGGCGTCCGGTGCCAGCCAGCGGTCGGCTACAAACTGCCACCCGGTATCCAGGTCCAGGATGGGTTGGGTGTCGGTATGCCAGTGGCGGAGATCAACGCTGCCACCGGTTGTATCGCCGGCCAATACCGCCCACGTCACTGGAGATAACCAGGCGCAAGCGAGTATTACCGCGCGGAGGTAAAGTCTTCGCAATCTCATTATCCGTATGCAGATGCCCGCGAAGCCGGGTAGGCTGGCGATAGCGCAGTGCAAATTGTGACCCGCATGGCCGGTGGTTGCCAAGTATTTGCCGGCATGTAGCGCACGCTTAAAACATATCCTCGGCGGGGTGGTGGGCTGCCACCCCGGAAATTGCCAACGCAAACAGGGAGTTGACTATGTCCAACCGCAGTATCGGCCTGACCGATGAGCTCTATCGCTATTTGCTGGCAAACTCCCTGCGCGAACACGCGCTGCTGGCCGAGTTGCGCAAGGTCACCGCCCAGCGCCCCGACGCGCGCATGCAGATCGCGCCCGAGCAGGGGCAGTTCATGCAGTTGCTGGTGCAGTTGACCGGCGCGCGCCGGTGCCTGGAAATCGGCGTCTATACCGGCTACAGCGCTCTTGCGGTGGCTCTGGCGCTGCCCGAGGACGGCCATGTGCTGGCTTGTGATATCGACGCGGAGACCACGGCGATTGCGCGCGACTACTGGCGTCGTGCCGGCGTCGAGTCGCGCATTGAGCTGCGCCTGGCGCCCGCGCTTGAGACGCTGGACCAGTTGCTGGCCAGCGGCGGGGCGGACAGCTATGACTTTGTGTTTATCGATGCCGACAAGGAGAACTACAGCGAGTACTACGACCGCAGCCTGGCGCTGCTGCGCCAGGGTGGCCTGATCGCGGTGGACAATGTGCTGTGGAATGGCCGGGTCGCCGATCCCGCGGTGAATGATCTGGACACCCGCGCGATACGCGCCTTCAATCGCAAACTGCACTGGGATGCCAGCGTGTCCACCAGCCTGGTGCCGGTGGGCGACGGGCTGGCGCTGGCTCGCAAGCTCTGAGCGGGCGCCGCCGCCCGGCGAGCGTCCGCTTCAGGCCGCGCGGCCGCCGCCGTCGGGACGGAACTGGCGCTGCAGTTCCGCCGCCAGCAGCGCGCAGGCGTCGACTGCGGTAAAGATGCCCGCCAGCTCGCCGTCCTTGAGCACCAGTACCGAACCCAGGCGCTTGTCCGCCATCACCTCCAGTATCCGGTCCAGCGGGTCCGAGACATCGGCGACGTAAGGGCGCTGGGTGCAGAGGTCCTGCACCATCAATTCGGTATCGCTGCTGAGCGGGTGTCCGGGGATAGTGGCGCGCTGCAGGTCGCGCTCGCTGATCACGCCGATGATATCGCCCTGGTCCAGCACCGGCAGATGGCGAATGGCGTGACGGCGCATCAGTGCCGCGGCCTCGGACAGCGGCTGACCGGCCTCGATGTGGTAGGGAAAAGGCGTCATCACGGCCACCAGGGGGGGAATATGGTGCATGGCGCGGTCCTGTGTAGTGCTGCGTGAGTGGCAGGTCCCGCCGCGTCGATGGCGATGGCAAAGGGCGCGACCAGCTCTTAGAATACGCCGGCAGTGACTGGGCCATCCAGTGTCGGCGATACGACGGGTTTTCTATTCCACAAATAACAGATGAAATACGCTGGCACCGGTTCGATGCCATTGGTGATCGTTAACGTCTTCAGTAGTGCAGCCCGATGATCAAACACCTGGTATCCCTGCTGATACCGACAGCCCTTGTTGTGTTCCTGTTTTTCGAAATATCGGGGACCGCGATTTACACCGATTCGGAGCTGCGCCACGTCAGCGAGCGCGCGGTGGCCATGGCGCGGGAGCAGCGCTATGACGCTGCCCAGGAACAGTTCGACGCGATTTTTACCGTGGCACCGGATTTTCTGCCGGCCCGCGCGGACTATCTGGTGGTGTTGAGCTGGCAGGCGCGCCATGCAGAGATGCTCGCGTTTGCCGAGACGCTGCCCTGGCACGGCCTGCCGGACTACGCACTGGAAGCACTGGTTACCGCTGCGCTGGAGGAAGGGCGCCCGGCACTGGCCGGTCGCTATGCGGAGCAGGCGATGCTCAACAGCGAGCCTGACCCTGCATTGCGCGGGGCGCGAGCGCTGCGCCTCAGTCGCCAGTTGCTTGCCGCGGACCAGGCGGAAGCGGCGAGTCGGGTGCTGGCGCTGGGCCTGCAGGCTCAGCCCGACAATCCTGAACTGCTCGCCCAGGCGCGTATTGCTGCACTTCCGCCGCTCAGCCCCGCTGAAGACGGCGACCAAAGTCTCGCAAGTCTGCGCCACCGCTACGAGCGCGAACCCAGCGCCGCCAATGGCCTGGCCCTGGCCCGCGCGCTCACCGACAGCGGCGAGGCGGACGCCGCCGTCGCGCTGTTAAACGGCCTCAACGCCGCCGGCAGTGACGATCCCGGGCTGATACTGGCACTGGCCTACGCCCTGGAGCGACAGGGCGAGTTCGGTCCCGCGGCCGATCAGTTTGCCCGCGCGCTGCAGTTAGGCGCCGCCGAGCCCGCGATCTATGACAGTTGGCTGGCCTCCCTGGCCCGCGCGCCGCGGGACACCCAACTCCGCCACCGCGATCTGGCGCTGGCGGCGGCGACACCGGCGGCTGTGCGGCGCGGCTACGCGCGGCTGCTGCTGGCACAGCGGGCCTACGAGCCGCTGGATCGCCTGGTGGGCGACGCGGGCGCACCCGCTGATATTGGCAGTCTGCTGGGGCGCGCGGGCTGGGAGGCGCGCCGCCAGCGCCAGTTCGACCATGCGCTGGCGATCTACGCGATCGCGCTGCGCCACTATCCCGTATCCCGTGAATTTCCGCTGGCGCAGGCGCTGGTGCTGAGCGAGTCCGGCCAGCGCGCCCGCGCGGACCAGGCGTTCGCCGCGCTGCTCGCAAGCCGCCCGGACGACCGCCAGGTACTGGATGGCGCCCTGGCCCATGCGCGGCGCTACGGCGATGTCGCGCAGCAGGAGGTTTTGCTGGCGCGGTTGATGCAGCTGGATACCGGCAGCAACCGTTTCGTGGGCCCCTGGCTGGCGCTGCTGGAGGGCCAGCCCCCCGCGACCGTGCGCGCCAAACTGGAGGCCGCCCATCGCCAGTGGCCTGGCGATCCACAGATCGGCGTGGCACTGGCAGCTGCCTGGCAGCAGGCGAGCGACTGCGAGGCCGCCCTGGATATCCTGGCGAGGCTTACACCGCAAGCCGCACAGGCCGAGCGCGCCGGCTATATCGCCCGCAGCTGTGACGCGCCGGCGCTGGCGGCGCGCTGGTATCGCAGCGGCCTGGAACAGCGTTCCGCGCCGCGCCTGCAGGCCGGCCTGATGCTGGCCCTGGCGCTACAGGACCAGCACCCCGAAGCCGAGGCGCTGTACCGCGCCCTGGGCACTGACAGCGCGGACATCTCGGTACTCCAGGCGCAGGCGGACTACGCGTCGGCCCGGGGCGACTGGCAGGCCGCGGCAGGGCACTACGCGCGGATGCTGGCGCTGGAGACCGGCCACGACGAAGCCTGGCGCGGCCAGGCCCTGGCCCTCAGCCGCGCCGGAGAGCCGGAGCGCGCCCTGGCGCTGGCGGGCCAGCGTCCCGCGCTGTTTGCGCCGGAGGAATGGGCGCTGTTGCGCGCCGAGGGGGCGACCCAGCTGCTGGGCGAGGCGGAGCAGGCTGCGCCGGGTGAGGCGCGAACCCTGAACCTGCAGGCGTTGGCACTGCTGGAGGCGGCCCGGCCCCAGGTGCCCGGCGAGTCCGCCCTGGGGCAGCGCCTGGACAATGACCGCATCGTGGTGCTGGGGCGGCTGGGGCGCGATGACGAGATGTTTGCGGCAGCCCGACAGCGTGATCCGGACCCCCTGCCGGACTATGTCCTGCTGGCATTGAGCGACGCCCACCTGCGGCGGGGCGAGGCGGACCGTGCGCTGGCGCTGGTGGAGCAGGTCGCCGCCCGTCACCCGGATGACGCCGGGCTGCAGCGCCGTCGCTTTTATGCCTACCTGGACGCCGATCGCCCGGAGGAGGCCGAGCAGATACTCGCGGCACTGGCGGATCAGGCGCGGGGCGACTGGGACCCCGCCGGCGCGGAGCCGCTGCCCTGGGCATTGCGCCAGGCGGCGGTAGTGGACGCCTGGCACAACCGTCTCGATGCGGCCCAGGCCCAGCTGGAGACCTATCACGCCCAGCGCCCCGACGATATTGAAACCAGCCTGGCGCTGGCGACGGTCTACCGCTGGCAGGGCCTGCCCAGTCGCGCCCTGCCACTCTATGACCGGGTCCGCGACCAGCGCCCGCTGCCTGCGGCGGTGGGCGCGACCTACGCGCGCTGGGATCGTCGCGAGCTGCCCGAGGTTCAGCAGCGCGTCGAGGCGCTGCCGCCTTCGGCCGCCGACCCCGACGTCGCCGGCCTGCGCGAGGCCTGGACCCTGGCCCGGTCGCCCCAGCTGGTGGCGCGCACCAGCACCGGCCGCAGCAGCGGCACCACCTTCGGCAGCCGCGATGCCGACGCGGAAGTGTGGCTCTACGGCGCGCCTCTGGCGCATCGCTACCGGGTATTCGGCCACGACCGCTACGCCTGGGCAGAACTTCCGGAAGGCAACGGCCGACTGCATCGCGCCGGCGTCGGCGTGGATTACCGTGGTCGCACGTTTGGCTGGCGGGCAGAGATCGACACCAGCCTGCTCGACGACGACGCGGATGCCGGCCTCAGCCTCAGCGGCCGCTGGCAGCCCGATGATCACTGGCAGCTGGACCTCGAGGCCCAGAGCTACAGCCGCGACCTGCCGCTGCGGGCGATCCGCGCCGGCATCGACGGCGAATCGCTGACGGCCAGCGCGCGCTACAGCTGGAACGCCGGACACTGGTTGCAGGGCGGCGCGTCGGCGCTGAACTTCAGCGATGGCAACGACCGCAGTGCCCTGTGGCTGAACCATGGTCACCGGATCTACGGCAGTGCCCGCCACCAGCTGACGCTGCGGGAATCGGTCTACACCTCCAGCAGCTCCAGGGGCGATGAGGTGCCTTACTACAACCCCGACCGCGATGTGGCGGCGAGTGTCACCGGCGAGTACGTCGGCCGCCTGCGCGCCGATACGATCGTGGGCTGGCAGCACCGTCTGGCGCTGGGCATGGGCCAGTACTGGCAGCAGGATTATGGCGGCGCGTTTATCTGGGATGCCGAATACGAACACCGCTGGCAGCTGACGCCGGCGCTCCACCTCAATCTCGGTGCGCTCTACCGGCACCGCACCTACGACGGTGACGGCGAGGGCTACTGGGCGGCCTTCGGCGGCCTCGACTGGCGGTTCTAGCAATGCAGCTACACACGTTTGCCGAATACCTGTTGGCGTTTGCCTACTACTACCCGCTGTTTATGTCCTACCTGTGGATGAGCGGCGGGCTCTACTACCGCTATCACTGGGAGCGCAAGGCAGGCCGCTGGGATCAGCCGCCGGCCCTGGAGCAGCCACCGAAGGTGAGCCTGATCATCCCCTGTTTCAACGAGCAGGCGCAGATCGAGGAAACCATCGCCTACGCCGACCGGCTGGACTACCCGGACTACGAGATCATCGCGGTCAACGACGGCAGCAGCGATGACACGCCGCATCTGCTGGATGCGCTGGCGGCCCGCTTTCCGCGCCTGCGGGTGATTCATCTTGAGCAGAACGCCGGCAAGGCCAACGCCCTGCGCATGGGCGCGCTGTTCGCCAACAGCGAGTACCTGGTGTGCATCGACAGCGACGCGGTGCTGGATCCCCACGCCATGACCTGGCTGGTCAGGCATCTGCTGGACTCGCCACGGGTGGCAGCCGTCACCGGCAACCCGCGTATCCGCAACCGCTCCAGCCTGCTGGGCAAGGTCCAGGTCGGGGAGTTCTCCTCCATCATCGGCCTGATCAAGCGCGCCCAGCGGATCTATGGGCGGATCTTTACCGTGTCCGGCGTGGTCACCGCGTTCCGGCGCAGCGCCCTGCACCAGGTGGATTACTGGAGTACGGATACCGTCACCGACGATATCGACATCAGCTGGCGCCTGCAGCTGGCCCACTGGGATATCCGCTATGAACCCAATGCCCTGTGCTGGATCCTGATGCCCGAGACGTATCTGGGGCTGTGGCGCCAGCGCCTGCGCTGGGCCCTGGGCGGCGTGGAGACCGCGTTCCGCTATTTCCCCGCGCTGCTGTCCTGGCGCAAGCGCCGCATGTGGCCGGTCTTTATCGAATACCTGCTGTCGCTGGTGTGGAGCTACGTGCTGGGGGTGGTGCTGGTCCTGTGGGCGCTGGGCAAGTTCGTGGCCCTGCCCGATGCCCTGGCGGTGCCCAGCCTGATCCCCGGCTGGCACGGGGTGGTCTTGGCCAGCACCTGCCTGCTGCAGTTCTTTGTCAGCCTGTTGATCGACTCCCGCTACGAGCGCGGCCTGCTCAAGAACTATTTCTGGATGATCTGGTACCCGCTGGCGTTCTGGCTGATCAACGTGCTGACCAATCTGGTGGCCTTGCCGCTGGGCCTGATCAAACGCGCCGGCCGGCGCGGTCGCTGGCTGAGCCCGGACCGTGGCCTGCGCGAAGGGGAGCAACGCTCATGACCGCTGACGAACTGATTATCGACAACGCCCGCCTGGTCAGGCCCGGCCAGAAGCTGACAGCCCTGGGCATTACGCTGCTGTTCTGGGGCATGCTGTTGTATCTGTGGCAGCCGCTTATCAGCCTGTTGGCCTGGGGTTTCAATATCCGCGTGTTTTACAGCCACATGGTGATACTGGGCGGTTACCAGGCCTTTCTGGACCTGCTGGTGTTCTACAGCCTGATCATCCTGTGCCTCGCCGGTGTTCTGCTGGTCTGGGCGCGCGTGCAGTTGTGGCGGTTTGCCGACCTGCGGCGCCGTCAGGCAGGTGCGCCGGTAACGACCGGGGCCATGGCAGCGCGTTTCGGGATCAGCCCGGCGCAGTTGGAAGCTGCGCGGGCCCGACGCGAGCTGCGTGTCTCACTCACAGTTGACGGCGCCGTTGCCCATCTCCAGCCGGAAAGTGTCGGATAAGCTTACGATCTAATAGGGCTATTGCTCGATAGCGTTAATAACGTGTTGATTTAACGACACATTTTTTATGGCTCAATTATTGCTTTCTCTTATAACCAGACGGAACTAATGACGGTAATCCTGCATTAGGTCTGCATTGAAGCGATCTTTAGATACCTCGAGGCATTTATTCCATGACACTGCGTTCCTTTATAGGGGTGTTAACCCTGTGTGTAGCCGGCACGGCAGCCGCTGCACCTGTCACCATTGACCGTACGGTCAATGCTACTGACAACCTTTTTTACACTGACTGGGGCCACTGGTGGACCGGTGCAGCGGATGGCGAGGGCCTTGACGGCGCGCTCAACGACGGCACGGCTGCCACTGCGGTAGCGATGGCGTTCAGCGCCGGCCAGCAGTTGCATATCACTGCGACTGGCCGGGTGGTCGATGACGGCCCCCTGACCACCGACGCCGCCGGCAATTACCTCGCAGACGCCGTCTGCCAGCCCAACTGCACGTTCAAGGATGGCAATCTGCGCAACCTGCCGGTCTATTCCCTGATCGGTATCTGGAGCACCAGCGCCGACAGCATCACCCCGATCACCGCCGACCCGCTGACGCTGACCGCACCGTTCTTTATCGGCCTGGAAGCCTGGCTGGCGGTACCGGAAGGCTTCGGTGACCTGTACCTGTTCCTGGGTGAGAACGACGGCTACTTCGCCGACAACTCGGGCTTTTACAACGTCTCCATAACCCAGGTCCCGCTGCCCGGCGCCGCCCTGCTGCTGGCCAGCGCCCTGGGCCTGCTGGTCGGCCGTCGCCGCCGCGCCTGAACAGCGACCCAGCGGGATGTTCCCGCTAACCGCTGCTATCGACCTGTGAACCTGCGCCGCGCATGCCGCGGCGCAGGGGATCTCCCCGCAAGCTTCCTTCTTTCCAGCCCCTGTCTCTCTCGGCAATAGCCCTGTTTAACCCACTGGTGGCCCCCGTCGACATCGGCTAAACTGCGCGACCTTTGCGGGTGTAGTTCAATGGTAGAACGGCAGCTTCCCAAGCTGCATACGAGGGTTCGATTCCCATCACCCGCTCCATCCCAGCTTCGCCCCTCCATCAGATCGGAAGAGCAC
>JAVEVZ010000314.1:0-3460 GCA_034004805.1 Spongiibacteraceae bacterium
CCGACATTCGCATGGTCTCGTTTACCGGCTCCAATGCGGCGGGTATTGCGGTCGCAAAAAACGCGGCGGATACGATCAAGCGGGTAGCCCAGGAACTGGGCGGCAAATCACCCTATATCCTCTGTGAGGACAGTCTCTTTGAGACCAGTGTGCCGGCGGCTATCAAACGCTGCTTTATCAACAGCGGACAGACCTGCACTGCGCCGACGCGGCTTTTGGTACCGCAGGGACTCCTGGCTCGAATTGAGGATATCGCGGCGCAGTGCGTTGCAGGTATTGAAACCGGCAACGGCCAGCCGGGTTCCCTGGGGCCGCTGGTCAGCAAGACACAATTCGAGCGGGTGCAGGGCTATATCACCATGGGACTTGACGAAGGGGCGCGCCTGATCGCTGGCGGTCCAGGCCGGGTGGATGGGCTGGCACGGGGCTACTCTGTACGGCCGACAATTTTTTCTGGTGTGGCTAACACCATGGCAGTGGCGCGCGAAGAGATATTCGGTCCGGTGCTGTGCATTATGCCTTACCGAGACGAGGCCCACGCGGTGGTCCTGGCCAATGACAGCGTCTTCGGTCTTGCGGCTTATGTCAGCTCGGCAGACCTGGACAACGCCCGCCGCATTGCAGAGCAGCTGGAAGCCGGGGTGGTGCATATCAATGAGCCCGAGCGGGATATCGAGGCGCCATTTGGCGGCTACAAGCAGTCCGGCAACGGCCGCGAATGGGGCCGCTGGGGCCTGCGGGAATTTCTGGAAACCAAGGCGATGATCGGCTGGGGCGCGGACAGCTGATCACAACCGCAATGGCACGTATGCCGGGTTTTGACGGTCGGTCGCGGACTGGTATATCAGGTAGCGATGATCATCTCGCGCCTGGGGTCCAGGTGGGTGGGAAAGTAGTCGGTGAGAAAGTCGAGAAATACTCGTACCCGCGTCGACAGGTTGCGATGACTGGGGTACACCGCCCAGGTTATGCGATCGTACAGGCTCCAGTCGCCCATCACGCGTCGCAAACGTCCCGCCTGAAGATCATCGCTGATAAAAAACAGCGGTAGCTGCGCCAGACCGATGCCGCAACGCGCCGCTTCCAGCAGGGTCGCGCCGTCGTCGCTTTTCCAGCTGCCATCAACCTTGAGCTTGATGCTGCCCTTACGGCTGTCGAACTCCCAGATACCGGAATTATCGACAAGACAGGAGTGGTCGCGCAGATCGTCCAGCGAGCGGGGCTCACCGTACTTTTCGAAGTAATCCGGGCTGGCGCACAGACACATGGCGTAGGAGCCAAGTTTCCTGGCGATCAGGGTCGAATCAGTCAGGTGGCCGTACTGCAATGCGATATCAAAGCCCTCGGCAACCAGGTCGGGCGGCGTGAAGCTGGAGCTGACATCGACGGTGATATCGGGATAGCGCAGGGCGAATTCCACGATCGCCGCCGCCGTAAAGCGGACCCCGTAGCGATTGTTGATGGCCACTTTGAGCTTGCCCGAGGGGCGTTCCTGCAGCGTGCTGACCAACTGTTCGGTGTTTTCATACTGCGACGCCATCTTGCGACAGCCGTCGTAAAACACTTCGCCGACATCGGTGAGCGCCAGTTGGCGCGTGGTGCGCTGCATCAGCCGCACTCCGAGCCGGGACTCAAGGCTGTTGATCTGTTTTGAAATATAGGATTTGGAGACTCCCAATGCCTTGGCAGCCGCGGTGAAGCTGCCGCGATCCACGGTTTCCAGGAACTCCTCAACTCCATTCCATCGGCTCATAGCCCTACCTCAACCACCTGGCCTGTGCGCTGATGCGCTGCAATTGCGGGCGCTAGTATAGCGAATCGTCGGCGCCGGAGGCCGTGGGGTTGTCCAGCCAGGGTTTGCGCTTGAGATGGGCGTACTGGAAACGGCCGCATACCTTGACCATACCGCGCCGCAAGCGGATCTGGCGCAGATAGAACATGCGCAGGCGATTGCGCATGCCGGGTATTACGGAGGGGACCCGGCCCAGGTTGCGCAACGCGCTGGCCACCACCCGCCGGGCCGGCATGCCGTAGCTGATACGCTCCGACACCGTAGCGCCTGGCGCCAGCGCCAGGCAGTCGACGCCCCAGTATTGCATTTCATGATGCAACGCCTCAGCCAGGGTCAGCTGATAGGCCTTGCCGGCGGAGTATTCGACCATAAATGGCATGGAGACATGGCCGGTAATCGACGCTACCTGTATCAGCCCCCCGCGTCGGCGCCCGGCCATGCGCCGCAAAAAATGGTGGCACAACAAAACCTGTACGCGGGTGTTGAACTGGACCAGCTGTTCGACCTCGGCTGGCTCGCGCTCCACAAAATGGCCGTGGAAGGAGGGCGCGCCAGCATTGTTGACCAGCAGGCCGATTTCGAGGGCGTCGGTGGCCGCGGCGATGATGCCCAGGGCCTCCGGCGCCGCCAGATCGCAGGGCAGGACAGAGGCCTCGATGGCGTAGTGGCTGCTGAGTTCTTGCGCCAGTGCCTGCAAGGCGTCGGCGCGCCGCGCCACCAGCACCAGATTGAGGCCGCGGGCAGCGAGCTGGCGTGAAAACTCTGCGCCGATACCCGCCGATGCGCCGGTCACCAGCGCCCACGGCCCGTAACGGGCCGTGAATGCCTCCCTGCGCTGCACCGGGGTAGCGATGAGGGGCATTGGGGTCAGCCCGTGGGCAGATCCGGATTACTGCGTGCGAGAATGCTGGCAGTGCGCTCGCGGACCTTGCTGTCCTGGCGGTCGCTGGGGGGCAGTATCCAGAACTGATCGTTCTCAATGCCCGCCATGCAGGTTTCCGCCACTTCCATGGGTTCGGTCAGCTGAAAGTCCACGCCACTGCTCCTGGCGAGTTCCGCCATGGAGAGATACCCGGCAGGGGTGTTGTCGTCGCGCAGTGCCTGGGGCCTGTTGCGCTCGGACGCGAGGATATTGGTATTCACCAGATGGGGGCCGGGGAACAGCAGGTGGGCCTGGAGTGGCGCGCCGTCCATCAGAAACTGATAGTGCAAAACCTCGGTCAGGCTGGTGACCGCGGCTTTGCTGGAGGCATAGATCGGCGTGGTGGGCAGTGAGGTCAGGCCGCCATTGCCGGAAGAAGTGTTGACGATATGACCTGAGTCTCCCGCTTCCAGCATGCGCGGCACAAAGGCGCGAATGCCGTTGACCACGCCCATGACATTGACGTTGTAGCCCCACGCCCAGTCATTCTCGGTCAGGGTCCACAGCCGGCGCTGGGCCTCTTTGATACCGACGCCGGCGTTGTTGCAGACGATATGAACGCCGTTAAAGGCCTCAAAGGCCTTTTCTGCGAGATTGTCCACCGAGTCCGGGCGGGTCACATCTGTGACCACACCGATCACCTTGCCACCCAGCTGGCCCAAGGCTTCGAGGGCGCGCTCCAGCGCTGCGGCCTCGATATCGGCGACCACTACATTCATGCCCCGGCGCAGAAATACCTCGCTGAG
>JAVEVZ010000025.1:0-16207 GCA_034004805.1 Spongiibacteraceae bacterium
GCTCGATCAGTTGCTCGATCAGCGCATCGCTCTCGGCCTCCGGCAGGCCGATAACGGACTGAATGTTCAGGGTGCTGATGTTGAGAATGTGCCGCCCGGTCTCGGGATGAATCCACACCAGCGGGTGCGCGACCGGCGGAAAATCGGGAATATCTTTGTGGATCGAGCTGATCTTTCTGCCGCCAGGCCTGTTGAAGCGCATGCTGTGCAGGTCCTTGGTGAAATGGTAACGCGCCTCCAGGCCCTCGATCCGCGCCTTGGTGGCAGCGTCCAGCGCCTCCCAGGCTTTGGCGGTATCGATCCAGCCGGTCTGGCCGCCATGCTCGCTTTTCCTGACCATGCGCAGCACAGCGCCGGCGTTAGGCACTGTCTTGAAGGCGAGGTCCGTATGCCAGGGTATGCGCCCGTAGATGGGCACGCCGTCGAATTCATACACGGGCCCGGTAAGTCCATGCTCGTTGCTGAGCAGAATCAGCTCGGGATAGCCCGGCAAACGAAAGTGTTCGATAGGGTGGGGCTCCAGCTCGCCAAAGCAGCGGGAGATATTCAGCAGCGCCTCGGGCGATGTGCCGATCCCGCGGAACACAAGCACCCCTTCCTCCAGCCACAGCGCGCGCAGTGCCTGTGCCGTCGGCGCGGGAATCACCGCTTGCGAAAGATCCAGACCGCGCACTTCAACACCTACACCACCGGGTAACGACACCGTTTCCAATTGCATAATGGCAACTCCTGTGCGGAATATTTCTGCCCCGCTGTGTAACCCGCAACCTGTTATCACGGTGGGCAGTGATGTACCGGGTTTGAGTGTAGGCACGAGCGGATCGCGACCGCATGGCGCAAATGCACTATGCGGTCACCCTGCAACCACAATGCGATGGAAAAGACGGGCTCCCGGTTACCGTCAGGGCATGACCTGGGCTTCCATCATCGCCAGGAACTGCTCGGAGTAAGGCGGCAACAGTCCCCATTCACGGCGCGGGTCGTGGGCTGTCGCTTTAAACACCGTGCGCACATGGCTGAACTCGATAAAACCTTCGCGGCCATGGTAGTGACCCATGCCGGACGCGCCGACGCCGCCAAACGGTGCATCCTCCATCGCCGCATGAAACATTGCCTCGTTGATGCACACCCCGCCCGACAGGGTGTGCTCCAGCACCCACTGCTGCTCGGCCCGGTCCTCGCCGAAATAATAGAGCGCCAGCGGGCGCGGACGCGCGTTGATATCGGCGATCACTTCATCCATCTCCTCGTAGGGCAGCACGACCACCGCGGGTCCGAAAATTTCTTCCTGCATGATGCGGGTATCCCGCGGCGGGTCGATAACAATGCGCAGCGGGCGACGGCGATCCGCAGCATCGGTGGCGGGCTCGGCTGGCGTGGACTCAACGCGCGCGCCAGCGCCGGCGGCCTCGTCGATGTAGGATTCGACGCGCTCAAGATGGCGCGCATTGACCACGGCGACCACGTCCGGATTGCCGGCAACAACGGGGAAAAGCTCGGCGAAGCTGTATTTCAGCGCGGCGACAAAGTCGTCGATTGATTCCCGGGCCACGTAGACAATATCCGGGTTCACACACAGCTGGCCGCCGTTGGAAGCCTTGGCAACCGCGATGCGAAACGCCGCTGTCTTCAGCTCGGCGCTGCGCGCCACGATGGTCGGCGACTTGCCGCCCAGCTCCAGCGTCACCGGTACCAGGTTCTGCGACGCATTGCGCATCACCGATTTGCCCACGCTGGTGCTGCCGGTAAACACGATGTGGTCAAAGGGCTGGGCGGTGAACGCCTCGCCCATATCGGGGCCACCGGTGACGATACCCACCTCCAGCGGGTCGAACATCTCGTCCACCGCCTCGGCCACCACCTCCGCCGTGCGCGCCACCACTTCAGAGGGCTTGAGAATCGCGCGGTTGCCGGCACCCAGGGCGCTGGCCAGTGGCGCAAACAGGGTAAACAGCGGCGCGTTCCAGGTGCCGATGATGCCGACCGTGCCCTTGGGCTGGTACATCACCCAGGCCTCGGCGCCCAGCTGGTCGTAGGGCGGGAACGGTGTGCGCGGCTGGTCCGGCATCCAGGACTCGAAATGGTCGCGGGCGTATTTCAGCGACGTCAGCGAGCCGATCACGTCGTTCATCAGTGAGTAGCCCCGTGGCCGGCCACCGAAGTCGGCATCCATGGCCTTGACCAGCGGCCGGTGATACTTGACCAGCAGATCGATCGCCGTCTGGATACGCCGCCGGCGCGTGCCGGCATCCACTGCACCGGCGGCACGGAATGCGGCCTGCTGACGTGTCAGCAACTGCGCCAGCGCTGATAAGGCCCTGCTGTGTTCGCTCATCGCCAATCCTCCACGCGGGTGTGATGGTGCGGCGCGACGGGGCAAGCGGACCTCACCCCGTCGACGCCGGTAATGGCGTCCGCAGTGTGACGGGCACCCTGGCACGCAGGGGCCAGTGGCTGCCGGCAGCGGTACGCCGCAGTCCTACGATGCCCCGCCTCGCGGCCAAATGCCATTCCCGCCCGCCCCCAGCGCCCTGGCGGCTACTGCCGATGAGCCGTGCCGTGCCGCTCACAGACCCCTGGCCTCCAGCCGCCGCCAAAGCGGGCCTCACCGGCCCGGCATTTTATTTAGGACAACTGGCTTGCAAAGAACCGGGAGACTCCTTCATGATGCGAAACCGAATCCACCGCGCCCCGGGAAAGCCATGCCCAAACGCGTCAACCACGCCGAACGCCGCGCCATGATCGCCAGCGCCGCCGCGAGCTGTATCGCGGAGGTCGGCCTGGACGGCGCCAGCCTGCGGGTCATCGCCCAGCGCTGTGGCGTGTCCAAGGGTATCGTCGAACACTATTTCAAAAGCCGCGAAGCGGTGATTGCCGCGGCGCTGGAGCAGATGAACGCCCGCTACCTGGCCCGCGAGGAACAACTCACCGCCGGATTGCGTGGCCTGGATGCACTGCGCGCACGCCTGCGCTGCATATTGCCGCTGGATGACGAGTCGCGTCAGGAGTGGAAGATACGCCTGTGCTTCTGGGGTCTCGCCGCCATCGACCCTGCAGCGCGGGAGGCCCAACAAACGCGTCTGGCTCTGACCCGGGAACGCTACCGCCAGGATCTGGCGCAGGCTTGCGAAGATGGCAGCATTGCGCCACCGGTCTCACTGGTCAGCGCCGCCATGGACCTCAGCCTGTTTATGGCGGGCGCCTCCTGCGGCGCTCTGCTGGACCCCGACGCCTACACCCAGACCTACCTGCAACAACTGATCAACCGCACCCTGGCTCAACTCGAAGAGGAGATCTGCGCATGACTGATCCGCAACCGCACGATGATCGCCAGCTGCTGACAGCCGCCTGGGAGCAGTTCTGTGACCAGCTCAAGGCCGCCGGCAGCATCCCGCTGCGCAAGGGTGTCCCCGTGGGGGACCTCAGCCAGGCGGCGGGCTTCCGCTCCCTGGCGCAGAACATCGGCCTGGGCATGCAGTTCTATCTGGAGAACGATGACCCCCTGCGCCCCGAACTGCTCCACTATTTCGATCCGCTGCGCAAGCAGGGCGGCGACAACCCCGACTGCGTGTATGTCGGCGGCCCGATCAATGGCACCGACACCTACCGCATCTACGGTGACCGCGGCACGGCACGCTACTTCTCCGTGACCGCTGTCGAGACCGGCAACACCCCCTGGGGCGGACCGGTTGCCAGCGCGCTGTTCGGCCAGGACCTGGAGGTCGCGGAGGACGGCAGCTTCGAGCTGATCTGCAGCCCCGACCCCCACCCCGGCAACTGGCTGAAGACCTCGCCAAACACCTTCCGGGTCACCTTTCGGCAGTTCTTCGCCGACTGGGAAAACGAACGCCCCATGCATGTCGGCATTGAGCGCATCAGCGGTAAACCGGCGCCCAAGCCCGTCATGGACGCCGCGCGCCTGAGCCGGGGGCTGGACACCGTATCCCGCTGGGTGGGCGAGTCGCTGACCTACTGGGCGGACATGATTGAAATGTGGAAGGCCCGGCCCAACACCTTCCTCTCCTACCGCCAGCTCGACGATAACCCCATCGACGCCACCCCCGGCGGCGAGCCGCTCGTCACCTATTGGCAGTTGCCCGAGGACGAAGCCCTGATCGTGCGCGTTACACCGCCCAAGGCACATTACTGGGCGGTGGAGTTCGGCAACTACTGGTGGTGCTCCATGGACTACCGGAGCATTCTCTGCAACACCAATTGCCACTATGCCCAGCTGGAAGATAACGGCGAACTGATTCTGGTGGTTTCCCATGTGGACACCGGCCACGCCAACTGGCTGGACCCGGCCGGCTTCAACGAGGGCTACATCACCGTGCGCTGGATGCAGGCGGACAACTACCCGGTGCCCGAGGCCACCCAGGTCAAGCTGGCAGACCTCCCCCAGCATCTGCCGGCCGGCGCAAAAACCGTGACCGCGGCCCAGCGCGCGGAACAGATAGCGGCCCGACGCCGCGGCGTCATTCAACGCTTTGGCGTATGACCGACCAACAACCATCAACAAACAGCGATCACAGGAGCTCACCATGGATCTTGAACTGAAGGGTAAAACAGCCATCATCACCGGCGGCAGCGGCGGTATCGGCCGAGGCCTGGTACTGGAATTCGCCCGCGAGGGCCTGAACGTAGTCAGCGCGTCGCGGGACGCCGTCACCGGGGAAAAGCTCGCCGCCCAGGCGGCAAAGGAGGGTTTTCCGGGCCGGGTACTGGCGGTGGCCACCGACGTCACCGACCGCGCCAGCGTCGATGCCATGGTGGCGCGCGCCAACGCGGAGTTCGGGCCGGTGGACGTGCTGGTGAACAATGCCGGCGGCGTCGCCCAGCCCTCGGACTTCGAAAAAATGGATGAGAAGGACCGGCGCTGGGAAATCGCCCTCAACATCGATGGCGTGGTGAACTGCTGTCAAGCGGTCGCCGAGGACATGCTGTCGCGCAAAACCGGCAGTGTCATCAATATTTCCTCCAACTCCTCACTGCTGGGCGAAGCCGCCGCCAACATCGTGCACTACGGCGGCGTCAAGGGCTTCGTCAACAGCTTCTCCAAGGGTCTCGCCTGGGAGTGGGCCGGCAAAGGGGTCAGGGTCAACAATATCTGCCCGGGCTGGATCGTGCCGCGGGACGAAAATGAAGTGGGCGAAGGCAGCTTCTGGAACCGCTTCGGCTTCGAGACCATGGGCAAGCCCGACGATATGGAAAAGGCACTGAAGGAAGGCACGCTGTACAACATGAGCGGCCTGCCCACTCCCCGGCTGGGACGTCCGGAAGATATCGCCTGGCTCGCGCTGTTTCTTGCCTCCGAGCGCTCCAGCTACATCACCGGGCAACTTATCTCCGTCAGCGGCGGCGCCTGGATGCCCTGATTGCCGGACCTGTCGCTATGAACGGGGGAACGTGTGCCGGGCGCCAGCCCGGCCGCGACCCCGCCGACTATTTTCTGTCACGGCGTGCGGTCGGGTTTCGGCGCCCCAGCCTGCCGCGCCGGTACTTGCCCCACCACCGCAGCAGGCCATAGGAGAGGCGGATCTTTTCCTCCCCTACCGGCAGGTCGACGCCGGTCACGATCCACGACGATTTGCTGTAGGCGACCTGTTGCGAGGGATACACGCTGCGGTGGCCAATAATCAGGAAGGCGGCCACGGACGCGCCCGCCACATAGAGTGTGGAGCCGGAGCCGAACAGCTCCACGCCCATCAGGATGGCGGCGATGGGCGCATTGGATGCCGATGCAACCACCGCCACCAGACCCACCGCCGCCCCCACCGCCGGGTCCAGCCCGAACACGTGCGCAAAGGCGCCGCCCAGCACCGCGCCAATAACGAACTGCGGTGTCACGATGCCGCCGTAAAAACCCGAGCCCAGCGTGATCGCCACCAGCAGTATCTTCCAGGCAAAACCCAGGTAGGGCATATCGGCGCCGTGCAGAGCGCCCTCCATCACCGGCAGACTGAGGCCCGCGTAATCCATCGGCACTACCAGCAGCAGCGCCGCCATCAGCGCGCCCCCCAGCACCGGCAGCAGCGGCGGCCACAGGGCGAAGCGACTGCCCAGCCACGCGAAGCCCCGCTTCACGAGCTGCAGCATTTCGACAAACCCCCATGCCGCCGCCCCGCACACGATGCCGATCAGCACCGTCTTCAGAAACAGCAGCTCCGTGAAATGGGCGACAAAGGCGATGTGATAGCTGGGATAAGGCACCCCCAGAAACTTGGACACCTGAAAGGCGGTGACGCCGGCGACAATTCCCGGGAACAGGAAATCGTGCCGCACGCGCCCGATGGCCAGCATTTCCACACCGTAGATTGCCCCGGCGACGGGCGTGCCGAACACACTGGCAAAACCGGCGCTGACGCCGCAGGCTACCAGGCGCTTGCGCAGCTCGGGGTTGAGTCTCAGCAGCTCGCCGATCCCCGCCGCTACGCTCGCCCCGATATGCGAGCAGGGGCCTTCCTTGCCCGCCGAGCCGCCGCAGCTCAGGGTTACCAGGGCGGCCAGCGGTTTGATCCACAGGGTGCGAAACGGCATCCGGCCCTGCTGTTCGTTGACCGCGACGACCGGTGAATCCCGGTAGCCGCTGCGGTTGAGCCGGTAGCCATAGTGCAGCAACAGGCCATTGACCAGCCCTCCCGTCAGCAGCAGGCCGGCGACAAGCCCCCAGGGCGCTGTATAGAGGTGTCCCTCGGTGGCGAACAGCACATGCAGAAAGAGACTGCAGCCCGCGCCCACCACGACGCCGGTCATGATGGAAAGCACCAGCCACTGCATCACCGTAGCCAGCATGATCAGGGGCTCGGCGAGGCGGGAGCGGGACATGCAATGAGCACTCTGCAGACAGGAAATCTTGCGCAGCAGTATAAACCTGCACCACCCTGCCCTGCAGGCTGCCGCGAGGCCGGATCGGTCTGGCAAATCAGACAAGGCGCTTATCGCTTGCCGCCACACCCCGATTGCCCTGTCGCCGACACCGTGTTGACGCTATCGTGGTGTCCGGATCACAGTCTGAAGGTCGCCCGCCATGTCAAACGCCAAGCTGCTGGAAATCGCCTACCGCCATACCGTCGCCGAGGCAAACCGGGATTACGACGACACCCTGGCAACCCTGGACGAGGACCCCGTCTACGAACTCTTCCCCGTCGGCCTGCGCATGCGCGGCATGGACGCGGCGCGTCGCTACTACCGCCACTTCTTCGACAATGTAGCGCCCTGTTTTGAGCAGGACGGCATGGTGGTGCACGGGGAGTGGCCAGGGGAAACCGGGATCGCCATTGAATACACCGTGGTTTACCGCTACCCCGACGGGCGCCGCAAACCGTTCCGGATCCTGGGCATTCTGACCTATGGCGAGACCGCGCTCAGTGGCGAACGGGTCTATGCCGACGAAGAATTGCTGCGCATTATGTTCGCGCCGCTGTGGGACGAGATGGAGCCGATTACCGAGGGTTGAGACATGCCCGGGGCGGGGCTCCGCGTCACTGTATTTATTGAAACCAGCAGCGTCCCCGGCAAACGGCTAGCCGGCAAGCCTCGGCAGCAGGGCGCTGGCGATACCAAAGTAAATCAGGATGCCGCCGCCGTCGGCGATGGTGGTAATCAGCGGCGAGCTGGCGGAAGCCGGATCGGCATTAAAGCGGCTGAGCAGAAACGGCAGCGACATGCCAACCACGCTGCCCACAATGACCACCACCAGCATGGCCAGCGCCACCACCAGCGCGATCGCGGGCCCGCCCCGCACCAGGCCGACGCCGCTCACCGCCAGCGCCATGGTCAGCCCCAGCATCCCGGCGACCGCCAGCTCGCGCCCCAGCATGCCCGCCCAGTCGCGCAGCACCACATCGCCGGTGGCCAGGGCGCGCACCATCAGAGTGGCGGACTGGGAACCGGCGTTGCCGCCACTGTCGATCAACAGTGGCAGAAAAAACACCAGCGCGATATTGGCTGCAATCATCTCCTCGAAATGCGCGATACCCGCGCCGGAAAAAATGTTGGCGAATATCAGCAGGATCAACCAGAACACCCGCTTGCGGTAGAGCAGGGTAATGCTGGCATCGCGCATACTCATCGCCAGTCGCCCCAGGGAGCCACCGGCCTTGTGGAAATCCTCGGTTGCCTCTGCCGCGGCCACGTCCATAGCGTCGTCGGCGGTGACAATACCGACCAGGCAGCGCTCGCGATCTATGATGGGCAAGGCAATAAAGTCGTAGCGGGCAATCTTTTCCGCGGCCACATTCTGTTCGTCATCCACATAGGCGGTCACCGGATTGCTCTGCATCAGCTCGGTCAGAGGGGTGGCCGGTGGCGCCAGAATCAGACGCCGCAGCGTGGTGACGCCTATCAGCTTGCGTTGCTCGTCGATGATATAGGCGTTGTAGATCGTCTCGCGATCCGGCGCGACCCGGCGCAGTTCTGCAATGGCCCCGGCAGCGGTGAGCTCAACACGCAGCGTGGCGTACTCGGAATTCATGATGGCGCCGACACTGCCCTCCGGGTAGCTGGCCAGGCGGCGTATGTCTTCGCGCTCCGCTTGTGCAAGCGCCGGCAGCAACGCCTCGCGCTCCGCGTCGGGCAGCGCATTGAACAGATCAGCCCGCTCGTTGGAGGACATGCGGTCCAGCAGGCGAATGACCGCTACCCGCGGCAGCTCGCCCACCAGCACGGCCTGGCGCTCCAACGGCAGATAGCCAAACACCCGCGGCTGCTCCTCCGCCGGAATCAACGCCAGCGCAGCCGCCAAGGGTTCCGGCGGCAGGCGGTCGAGGGCATCGGCAATGTCGGCCGCCAGCGCCTCGTCGAACCAGTCCGTCAGCGCCGCCGCTTGCCCCTGATCCAGACAGGCGAGAATCGCCCTGCCCGCCAGGTCGGCATCAAAGTGATCGCCGGCGCCGGCTTGCTGCAGTAATTGTGCGGGGTCGGAAACTGGGCTCATGGGCATACTCGGCGTGACGGGAGGCGTGGATCCGCCCGGTGCGTGATGGGTGTGTGATGGGTGCGTGATGGTAGAGGGTTCGAGCGCAGGAGCAAGTGTTGCGTCGCGCCACAGCAAAGACAGATCGCCAGCGAGGGCGCTGCATGGCCGCGATTCAAACGCGGGCGCTCAGCTTCAGGTTGTGCAGGGAGGCAGGGAAAACCTGCCCGACATCGATACCAGACTTCCGCCGCATTGTGCGCGCTCCATTCCAGCGTGGGCCACTCCGCTCCTTGCCCGCTGCGCGCGTCAGACCTTCCCTACGGCTGCTGAAGCCCGGCGCCCACCTGCCGGCGACTGCGGCCGATATTGAACAGATAGCCCGCCACCAGCAGCACGATAACGCCCAGCTGCGCGAGCAGCGTCTGCGATGTTGGAAAGATGCCCAGCCACTCGAAATGCGGCGCCGATACCGGGGTCACAGCAATCCACCCTGCCTCCTGCAGTGCCGAGACGCCCTTGCCGGTGAGCACCACCGCCAGCACCGCGATAAGGGCCGAGCTGGCGGAGAAAAACGTGCCCAGCGGCAGGCGCCGACTGGTTCGCATCAGAACCCAGGCCACCAGCCCCAGCACTATCGCACCCGACGCGGCACCGCCCAGCAGCCACACTCCCTGGCCGTCGCTCCACAGGGCCACGTAGAACAGAATGGTTTCAAAAACTTCGCGGTAGACGGAAATAAACGCGAGACCAAACAGGAACCATGCGGACCTGCGATTGAGCGCGGTGGCCATTTTCTCTGCGAGATAAACCTGCCAGCGCCCGCCGATACTCTTCTGGTGCATCCACAGCCCGACACTCAGCAATACCGCCGCCGCAAACAGCGAGGAAAAACCTTCGGTCAGCTCGCGACTGGCACCGCTGATCGATACCGCATAGTTGGCCACCGCCCAGGTGATACCGCCGGCGACTAACGCCAGCGTCCAGCCGGCGTGCACATAAGGCAGCGCTTCATGGCGCTGGGCCTTGCGCAGAAACGCCAGCAGCGCGACCACGATCAACAGGGCCTCAAGCCCCTCCCGCACCAGGATCGTAAACGCGCCGACAAAGGCCGCCGTGGCGGTGCTGGCGCCTTCAGCAATAACACCCTGGGCGCGCGCCAGCAGCGCATCGATTTCGCGGGCCTGCGCGATCACTTCCGCCATGGGTGCGCCGCGCGACAGCGACGTGCGATAGGCACCCATCGCGGTTTCCACCTGCGCGCGCAGGGCACTGTCACGGGCGTTGAGCTGCGGCTCCATCAGCTCGACACCATCGAGGTAGGCCGACAGGGCCAGCCGGGTGGCGTCCTGGATTGCACCAGCCTGGTAGGCGGCCAGGCTCGCCGCCATGCGTTCGCGCGCCAGTGGAATGCCGGCAAGCGCCTGTTTCAGGGCCTCCGGATGCGCGCGCAGGTAGCCAAGGACGCTGCGCGCCCGCGCCTCCCCCAACGCCACACCCAACTTGCCCACCCGCGCTTCGGACAGCTCCTTCAGGCTGGAGATCGCGCCGCGCGCCTCCCGGTCAGACTGCCACAGGGCGGCGCCGACCCGCGCTTCCTGGGCGTAGGCCAGACTGCCCACGTAGTAGGCCAGCGCCCAGCGGTCATCGCTGGAAAGCTGGTCGGCATAGCCGGCCATTGCCGTGCCGTCCACGCCCCGGGTGATCGCCTCGTAGAGCGAGAGCGCGCTGCGCTGGTCCGCGCGTGTCTGGTCAACAAAATTGACCGGCGCCGGATCGAGCTGTAGCCCGGCGGGTCCATCGCCCCGCCCTGTCGCCCCGTGGCAGGATGCGCACTGCGCCTGGTACAACACCGCGCCGCGAGCCAGGTCAGGGATTTGTTCGGGCGACGTCGGTACCGGATAGGCCGCCAGCAGCGCGTCGGCCAGCGCATGAGCCTGCCGGGAAACCACCTCCGGCGACGCCTTGACCGCTATCGATGCAATCAGCGCGTCGTTCTGCGCCAACAGCGCCGGCGCCGCCCCCAGGTCCTGCAGGCGACGCCGCGAGGTAGCAGCGAACTCCTGCATCTCGGCGTACTCAGACTGGCTGATCACCTCGCCATCCTGCACGGCGCCCGCGTAATCGGTGGCCAGGTAGTCGAGCATCTGCCACGTCTGCGATACACCGGCATCCGGGCTCCCGGCCAGGATCGGAGCGACGATTCCAAAGGTCAGCAGCAGGCCAAGCGCTGTGCCGCGACCGAATATGCGAATAAGACTCGTTGTCATTTGCGAAGAGTATCAGGCTTTCCAGGTCGCGTCAGGTAGAAAATCGAGCATCTGGCCACTGCCGGGTTTTTTCGTCAACCCGGAATACTCACTCGCAGGACTCAACCCCTGTGCTGATCGGCCACCAGCCGGGGGGCAGCGTTGAGAGCTTCGCTGCTCAAGCCGGCCGGGCTGCCGGCACAACGCCGCAGCCCCCGATAGGCCCAAGCACCGCCAAGCAAGTCAGGATACTTTACAAGTCGTGCCGGCCCTGCCGCGACATTGGTCCGTAAGCCATTGATTGATGAAGCACGGCATGGATATTGCGTAGTGCGATGCGATGCAGATTTTTCGACCGGCCGCTACAGGCCAGGCAGTTGGGCTTACTTCGGATCTCGACAAAACGGATTGGAAAAGGGGAACACCTCATGAAAACCACACAGCGTACTCCCTGGGCCGCTGGACCGCTGCTCGCTGCCATCTTTGCAGTTCTCACCGGGCTTTCAGCCGCCCACGCAGCGACGGTTCACGTCGATGGAAGTATCGCGACGGGGGTTACCGGGCTGCAGGTGGGGAGCGCAACCTACGATGTCAGCTTTACTTTTTACGCCACCCACGCCGAATGGCCCGGAATGCTGGACGTCACCACCATCGATGCGGCCAATGATGTGATGAATGCGCTGGCGACTGCGCTGGATGCCGCCAATGTGACCAGGATTCGCTATACGGGCACCAGCGGCAGCTACGACCACACCGGCGCCACCATCTGGTACGGCGCTGACGCCGCGTCATTGCTCGGGCGGTCGATCAGCGCGGCAGGAGGATGGTCGGCATTTATCGGCGCGAGCAATGCACCACTCAACAACGCCCGCCCCTTCGCCGTCGACCTGACCCCCGTCCCCCTTCCTGCGGCAGCCTGGCTGTTTGGCTCCGCCCTGCTGGGGCTCGCCAGCCTTGCGCGCCAGCGTAAACGCTGATTGGGACAGCAAGCTGAAACAAGCTGAAAACAGGCTCCGCATGGGGCCTTTTTTGTATCCGTATGTCCGCGCGGTGAAAGCTGTCTTGTTCATGCGCTGCCTGTCTCGTCAACAGAAACCACCGTCGTACCTGCAACGTGTCCCGGTACAGTAACCACCCGGCAGCTTGCGGGGTTTATAAACGCTCCGGACCAGGCTTGGGGTATGCTCGGACGCAGCGATCAACCCGTTCACGCTCTTAAGCCGCGACGCCGGGCCGCTCAACGCCCGTTCAGATCGACTTGCCCGGTCAATAATCGCGCACAACCGACGCTGGCCCCGGAGATAACGCAATGACGCAGGATGCAGCGGTGAACACCGAGGAAAAATCCCTCGCCCTATTCAGTGGTTATCTGACCCGATTGACGCAGGCCAAGCTCTGGCTGCAGGTGCTGGTCGGCATGCTGCTGGGCTTACTGGTCGGTATCGCCATCGGCCCGACGGCTGGTCTTATCGAGCCTGAAACGAGCCAGGTTGTGGGCAACTGGCTCGCATTTCCCGGCCGGTTGTTCCTGGTCACGATCCAGATGATCGTCGTGCCGCTGGTGTTTGCCTCGATTATCAGAGGGCTCGCTGCAGGCGGCGATATGGAGCGCCTCAAACAACTGGGGCTGTGGGTCACCGGCTTTTTTGTGGTCACAACCGCCATCGCTGCCGCCATCGGCATCCAGCTGGCACTGCTTATCGAGCCGGGCAGTTATCTTGACCTGGGCCATCAGGTCACAGAATTCGCCATCGAGACCAGCGTGAGTGCCGATGCGCCAGCGCCACCCAGGCTCTACCAATTGCCCGATGTGGTCATCGACTTGCTGCCCGAAAATCCGTTGAGCGCGCTGGTGGAAGGCCAGATGCTGCAGATCGTGCTGTTCGCATTTGTCGTCGGCGTGGCGCTGCTGTCGCTGCCGACGGAGTCGGCCCGGCCGATGCTGGAACTGCTCGGCTCGTTGCAGGAGGTGTGCATGACGGTGGTGCGCTGGGCCATGACCATCGCACCGTTCGCTGTGTTCGGGCTGATGGCCCAACTCACCAGCCGTACCGGGTGGCAAACGCTGGTCGGTCTCGGCGTGTACGTCGGTACCGTATTGCTGGGACTGCTGCTGCTGTTGGTGTTTTACATGCTCTTCCTGCGCATCGTCGCGCGGGTGAAGCCCCTGCGGTTTCTGCGGGATACCCGGGAGCTGTTGCTGCTGGCCTTCAGCACGTCGAGTTCGGCGGCAGTCATGCCGCTATCAATGAAAACCGCAGTGGAAAAGTTCGGGGTCCGCTCAAGCGTTGCGCAGTTTGTGATTCCGCTGGGCGCGACGATCAATATGAACGGCACAGCGCTGTATCAGGCGGTGGCCGCCATGTTTCTGGCGCAGGTCTTTGCGGTGGATATCACGACCGCCGGCATGGTGCTGATTATCGCGATGGCGGTGGGTGCATCCATCGGCTCCCCCGCAACTCCGGGGGTCGGCATTGTGATCCTCGCGAGTATTCTGGGCACTATCGGCGTGCCGCCGGCCGGCGTCGCGCTGATCATCGGTGTCGACCGCCTGCTGGATATGTGCCGCACGGCTGTCAACGTGGCCGGCGACCTGGTGGCCTCCATCTTTGTCGACTACCGGATTCTCGGCCAAGAACTGCGCAACGACCCTGGTGGACCCGATGGCGTGATTGGCGCCGCCAGAGCTGAACCATAGAAACCGGTCTCCGGGAACCGTGTCAGTACTCGGCATGTTGCTTCTTATTTATTAACTCTGATGTCGCGCATCGGGAGCAGGACCTGGTAGTCGTACTGGCGGGACTTTGATGGCGCGCTCAATCACACATGGGGCCGGCAGATTGGCCAAACCAGGCGCTGGGCTGATTATGTACCCCTCCTCGCCAGGACTCTTCTGCCACGAATCTCCTTGCGTCAACAGCGCACCTCGGCGGTCGGTTCAACCTGGACAACCAAAACGGCTTTTAAGCGATTCCCGCTTTTTCCAGTACTGACTTTTCCCGCCCGAAATGGTGAAAATATGATCAGCCAGCATCTTTCACTTCCAGGGAAGGCTCATTACATGTATCCAGTCACGCGCACTTTCACTCCCCTCGCCCTCGCCCTGTGTTTCAACTCCTCATCGGTCTACGCCGCGTGCTCGGTCAACGAGGTGGAGTTCTCCTCCACTGAGGTGGAGTGCAAGGATGGCTTCGATTTTGCCGGTGTCTGGGCCGGCGGTCAGAGTGTCAGCAATATCTCCGTGGTGGTGCGCAGTGACGGCGGCATCCAGACCGGCGGCGATGCCATCCGTCTCAATGGCGACAGCACTATCGAGATCAGCGGGTTGGTGTCATCGGGCGGTGGCATTGGTGTGCGCCTCAGTGGCCGCGGCTCCCAATCAGTGCTGGTCAACGGCTTCGGTGAGGTGCTGGGGCGTACCTATGGCATCTATGCCGCTGGCGGCGACTTTGGCACAGAAGGTTTTATCGACATCACCAATTTCGGCCTGATCGGCGGACCCCTGAATACCGGCGCAATCTTCGCCGCCGGGAACCGCGACAGCCAGGTGCAGAACTTCGGCCGGATTGCAGTGAGCGGCAGTGGTTATGGCATCCATCTGAGCGGGTCCGGCGGCGCGCAGCAATTGAACGTGCTCAATCGCGGCTCCATCCTCGCGGCCAATTACGCCGTGCAGGTCCAGGGAGAGAACTCCCTGCGGATCGATAACAACGCCAGTGTCAGCAGTGGCTTCCATGGCCTGTGGGCGCGCTACGGCGCGGATATCGAGATCATCAACAGTGGCGACCTGAGCGTCATCGGTGGAAACGGCAGCAACGGGATCTTCGCGGATGCCAGTGACAGCTTCCGCCAGTTGGATGCCAGTGTCAGCGTCACCAATGGCGGCAACATTCTGCTGGAAGCGGCGGCATCCTCCGCCACCGGCATCTATCTCAGCTCGACCTCCGGCCGCGACGGCGAAGGCCAGGCCTATCGGGGTGATGCCGAACTGGCGAACACCGGCGCCATCACCGGCCTCGGCGCCGGCAGCGCGGGGATTCGCGTCTACGCCACCCACACCGCCGAGGTGAACAACGCCGGTGCAATCGACGTGCTGGGTACAGGCGTGACAGTGGGCAGCCCGGATGCACACCTTGTCAACACTGGCAGCATCAGCGCCGCCCTCGGCATTTCCATGTCGGGAACCCATTTCAGCGACGATCTGTCACAGGTGAGCCTGGACAACTACGCAGGCATCGAGGCTCGCGGTGATCATGCGATCCAAATGCGCGGGCGAGTGGTGAACCTGATCAACGAGGGCGACCTCAGCAGCCAGGGCAGCGCCTCCACGGTCGAAATGCGCGGTACTTCTGATCTTGGTAGCCCGGTCGCAGTGGCGGCGTTCAATAGCGGCGACATCAGCGCTGAACGCGGCATCGCTATCGATATGAATGCCCGCAATTCGTATGGCACCCAGGCGTCGCTGTCCCTCACGAACCAGGGCGGCATCCAGGCCGGGGCGGCGGGTATCCAGGCCCAGGCCAGGAGTGGTCTGCTCATCGACAACAGCGGTGTCATCAACAGCGTGCGCCAGGCCATTTACGCGCGTTCGGTGGGCTCCGGTGGCATCAGCGTGTTCAACAGTGCCGACCTTACCGCAGTGGGTGATGTCACCAGAAGCATCGGCATTCTTGCCGAGCGGGAGATTTACGGTGATGTCGGCACCGTCGCCGAGGTCAGGGTGGAAAATACCGGCCGGATTCAGGCTGCGGTAAAAGGCATCGAGGCCAGCAATCTGGTGGTCACCGGAAACCTTCCCCTCAATGCCTACCGCGGTGACGCGGTGGTGGTCAACGAAGGCGACCTGTTCACCGGCTTCACCGGCATCGAGGTGAGCGCCAATCGCGGTGTGGCGCGTATCGACAATAGTGGCGCCATCGCTGCCGACGGGCCAGCGGTGCTTGAGGCCGTGGGCGCCCAGGTGGTGGTGGACAACCGTGGCAGCCTCACCGGCGACAACCGCGACGGAATCTACGCCCGAGCCTCTGGGTTCGACAGCAACATC
>JAVEVZ010000315.1:0-3422 GCA_034004805.1 Spongiibacteraceae bacterium
CCCCAACGCCTCGATCAGCGCCACCAGTCCGGCGTCGCCGAAATGGGCTTTGACCGCGTCGGCCTGGGCATCGCTGATGGACGCGGGGTCCATGGCGTAGACCTCGGTAAATTCCAGGCAGGCGCGCTCCGCCTCGCTGAATGCCGGCGACTTGTGCCAGCGGGTCAGTTCGTCGCGCTGGGCCCGGGGCAGCGCGACTTCCTCGCGTTGCCATTCGGCGGCGCAGTCGTGCAGTTGCGCCAGTCGCAGCCGGCACAGCTCCAGAACCGGCGCGGGGATCTGCGGCAGGGACCACAGTGCGCCGTACAGCGCATCGAACTGCGCCTTGTAGTCGGGCAGGGTTTCCAGCACGGCGTCGCGGGTGTTGGCGGTGGTAAACCAGCGCATTGCGAACTCCTGAATGGCAGCGGTCGGCGGAGTATCGAGTCTTCTGCAGTGACCGCGCAAAGTCAATGCGCCGCGCCGGGCGCTTGCTGGCGCCCTGCGACACTCTGTCACCTGTCCGGAATGCTGTGCGTACTTAGAATGATTCTCATATAAAAGAGTTTTTATAAATGAAGAGGTAGCGCGATGCGGCGGCTGATCGTCACGGTGGCAGCGGTGGCAGCATATCTGCCGGTATGGGCGAGCCCCGTGCTGGAAGTGGTGGTGGTCACCGCCACCCGCGAGGCACAGCCGCTGGGCCAGGTGACCAGTGCCGTTTCGGTGTTCGATGAGGAGCAGATCCGCTTTATCGCACCCAGTCATCCGTCTGAATTGTTGAACCGCTCGGCGGGTGTGTACGTGAACAACCTGGGCGGCGAGGGGCATATGACCGCCATCCGCCAGCCACTGACCACCGCGGGGGTGTACCTGTTTCTCGAGGACGGCGTGCCCACGCGCCCCACCGGCTTCTTCAACCACAACGGTCTGTACGAAGTGGATGTGGCCCAGGCCAGCCGCGTCGAGGTGATCAAGGGGCCGGGTTCAGCCGTCTACGGCAGCGACGCGATTGCCGGGGTGGTCAACAGTATTACGGCGGTGCCGAGCGATGAATTCAGCGCCGAGCTGGGCTTAGAAGCCGGCGACTACGGCTGGCAGAAAGTGACCGCCGACCTCAGCGGCGCGGGGCTGCGCTGGCAGTTCACCGGCAACCGCAATGACGGCTACCGCGACGCGAGTATGTCTGACCGCGCCAGCACCCTGTTGCGCATGGATAACGAGATAGGCATCGCGTCGGTCAAAACCATCTTCAGTGCCACCGCCGTCAACCAGAGCGGTATCTCGCCACTGGGGGACGGCGACTACCGCAGCGACCCGCGCCGCAACCTGTTCCAGGGCAGCGTGGCCTACCGGGATGTGCGGGCTCTGCGCCTGTCCTCCGAATGGCGCCTGGATCTGGGCGCCGTCGACGAGCTCACCCTGACGCCGTTCTACCGCTGGAACACCACCGAGCTGATGCCCAGCTGGATGGTCAGCTACGACCCCAATATCGCCGATACCCGCTTCCAGACCTACGGCCTGCTGAGCCAGTGGCGCCACCAGTTCGAGGACGACAGCGTGCTGCTGGCCGGTGTCGATCTGGATCTGTCGCCGTCCGAGTACCGCGAAGACCGCCTGCAGATGTTTCGCCAGGGCGACGTGTATACCGGCTATGCCCGCACCGGGCAGCGCACCTACGATTTCGACGCCGACCAGACCAGCATTTCCCCCTACGTGCAGGGCGAATGGCAGCTGCCCCACGGCGTGCGCCTGCTGGCGGGGGTGCGCTACGACTATTTCCGCGTGAATTACGACGACCGCCTGGCGGGCCAGCCGGCCGACCCCCGGTATCGCCGCCCGCCGTCCCAGACTGTGGAGTTCGAGCAGTGGTCGCCCAAGCTGGGCGCGACCTGGCAGGTGACGGACTGGATCAGTCTGTACGCGAATTACCACACGGCCTTCCGGGTGCCGTCGGTGGGCAACCTGTTCCGTTCCGGCAGCAGCGTCGGCACCGATACCCTGGCGCCGGTGGAAGCGCTGAACAAGGAGCTGGGCGCGCGCATGGATCTCAGCGCCGGCTGGTATCTGGGTGTGGCGGTCTACGAGCTCACCAAGGATCACGACCTGGTGTCCATCATCGACGCCGGCACGCGGCGGGTGGTGAACGCCGGCGAGACCGAACACCGCGGCATTGAGGTGGAACTGCAGGGCCAGCTCACCGACACCATCGATGTGCAGCTGGGCTGGACCTGGACCCGCCAGACCTACGAGCGCTTCAGCGTGATCACCGGCAGCTTTCCCAATTTCCAGAACACCGCCTACGACGGCAACGACATACCGCGCGCGCCCGGCAACCTGGGCCAGCTCTCGGTGGGCTGGCAGGCGCTGCCGGGGCTGCGTGTTGAGTGGTCGCTGGAGCAGGTGGGCGCCTATTATCTCGACGACGCCAACACCGGCCGTTACGACGGCCACACCCTGCAGCATCTGCGCGGCAGCTATCAGCTGACGGATGCGCTGGAGATCTATGCGCGTATCTATAACCTCACCGACCGCCGCCACTCGGTCTACAGCAGTCTGGCGGTCAATACCGGCGAGGCCGAATATCAACCGGGCTACCCGCGCACCGGTTACCTGGGCGTGAGGTGGCGATTCTGATGGCCGGATTCAAAGGGCTGACCGTTGGCAGGACCCTGCGCTGGCATCGCGGGCTGTTGTGGCTCGCCGCCAGCGCGCTGGTGTTGTGGGGCGGCTCGGGGCTGCTGCACCCCCTGATGGTGGCCAGCGGGCCGCAGCCGGTGACCATGATGCCGCCGCCGGTGAGCGTGGACGGCAGCGCGTGGCAGGGGCTGACCCGGGCCTTGCACGGGCAGGGGCAGATCGAGCGCGTCAAATGGGTCGCCTCGGACACCGGACCGCTGCTGCAGCTGAGCCTGCCGGCCGACCCGGTGCGCCAGTACTGGAACGCCAATGGCGAGGCACTGCCGGCGGCGACCGACCGCAATCAGGCCATCTGGCTGGCCCGGCATTTCACCGGCCGCGACGACGCGGTGATTGCCACCGAGCTGCTGACCGCCTTCGATGCCCGCTATCCCGCGGTCAACCGCCAACTGCCGGTATGGCGCATCGCCTTCGACGGCGACGACGGCACCGTGGCCTATATCCATACCGAAACGGCCACCCTGGCGGCACTGACCGACAGCAACAAGGAGGTCCTGCAAACCGCGTTTCGCTGGTTTCACACCATGAGCTGGCTGGGCGACCTGACGCCGTTAAAGCTGGGCCTTGGTTCGATCTGGGTAGGTGCGCTGCTGGTGACCACCCTGCTGGGTGTGCTCCTGCTGACCCGGTTCCGGCGCCGGGAAACCAAACCCCTGCAGCGCTGGCACCGTCGCCTGGCGTGGCTGGTGGTGGTGCCGCTGATGGCGATGACGCTCAGCGGGTTGCACCACCTGTGGCAGGCG
>JAVEVZ010000026.1:0-16025 GCA_034004805.1 Spongiibacteraceae bacterium
CTTCCCGAGTTGCGCTCATAATCTGGCCCTTATTCTGTTTTTGGAAGAACCGCATGGAGGTCCGATTCGCTGCCACCGCGTCCTAGCGCCGTGGCAAAACCTTTAGCGGATCGACCGGGTTGCCCTCGCGTCGCACTTCGAAATGCAACTTGACGGAGTCCGTGCCGCTATCCCCTATTTCGGCAATGGGCTGTCCCACTTTAATCCACTGCCCCTCGCGAACCAGCAACTTCCTGTTGTGACCGTAGGCGCTGAGGTATTCCTCAGAGTGCTTGACGATCACCAGGTTGCCGTAACCCACCAAACCACTGCCCGCATAAACCACTTTCCCCGCGTTAGCAGCCAGCACAGGCTCGCCCAATTTTCCTGCTATATCAATACCCTTGTGGGTACTGTGCGGGCCGTCGAATTTGCGTACCAGTTCACCTTTGGCGGGCCAGCGCCAGAGGCGCGCATCAAATCGAAACGCATGTTCAGGCGGCACCTCCCCGACAACCGGTCGCGACACGATTTTGCGGCTCGATGGCGCCGTTAGATCGCAGGAATTCTTAGGGGGCGGCGTCGCCGGCGGGCGGGTGTCGCTGCGCCCGACCGCCACCGCATCGACCTCCTTGAGCACCAGTCGCTGGCCGGCGTAAATGACATAGGGCGGCGCAATGCCGTTAGCGCGCGCTAACCCCCGAAAGTCGAGACCGTAACGCCATGCTATGGAAAACAGGGTGTCTCCCGCGCTGACCACATGGGTGGTTCCCTCGCCGGGACGACGTGAACTGCCATCCAGAACCGGCGCATAGTTACCCCCCCCAACACAGGCGGACAGCAGTAATACCAGGCCCATCAGCAGTCCAAACCGGCGCAAATTTTCCCCTCTACCAGCGGTTGGTTTTTATTCGAGTTTAGTCTAATTCAGGGTCGATTTTTACGATAATGATTATTAAGTTTGAGTCTTAAAAGGCTGATTTAGCTGGATTTGTGTTATTTGACAGGGAAAAACTCCAGCCGAGAGAGGTCATTTTTTAAGCTGAATTTATCATCAAAAGAAATATGAAAAATTTTTTTATTTCGAAAAAATCTAAAAACAAGGCTTTTTTTTTTGAATTAACGCGGCGGATGGGCGGTGATGGTGGCGAATTTCTCGAGGCCCAGTACCAGCAGCACGCCGCCGAGCATCAGAATTGTCGCTTCCAGGAGGAAGTCGGACTGGCCGGTGAGGCGCGCAAACTCCCAGGGCCAGACATTGACCTGCTGCAGCGGGAGGCTCTCGCCGTGGCGATCCAGGTAGGTGGTCACGGTCTGTTTCCAGGGCCAGACCAGGCCCAGCGAACCCACCAGAAATCCGGTCATCAGAGCCATGGTCTGGTCGTGAAAACGCCGGAACAACGCGTGCAGTACCCGGGCGAAGGCCATCAAGCCCAGCGCGCAGCCAGCGACAAAACAGGCCAGCAGCCCCAGCCGCATGTCCGCCAGCGCGGCCAGCAGCGGCGCGTACATGCCCATCAACACCAACATAAAGGAACCGGAGATGCCCGGCAGTATCATCGCGCAGATCGCTATGCTGCCACTGATGAAAAAAGTCAGCGGCGTCTGGGGCAGTTCACCGGGGCGCAGGGCGCCGATCGCCAGCGCCAGCAGCGCGCCTGCGACCAGCACCCCATAAAGGCCCGGCGTGCGGACCCGGCGCTGGCGCCACAGGTGCAGTGCCGATGCGCCGATCAGGCCGAAAAAAAATGCCCACAGCGGAATGGGGTAGCGCTCCAGCGCAGTGCGGATGACACCTGCCAGCACCAACACGCTGGAGAATATGCCCGCCGCCAGCGCTAGCAGGAAGCTGCCATTGATATGCCGCCAGGCCGCGGCGACGCCGTCGGCGCGCAGCACCTGCAGCGCGCGCCAGTCCAGCTGGCGCAGGCTCGCGAGCAAGGTTTCGTAGATGCCGGTGATAAAGGCAACCGTGCCACCCGAAACGCCGGGCACCACATCCGCCGCGCCCATGGCAACACCGCGCAGGAAGACCCCGGTCAGGCCGGGCCCGCTCAACGCACAACTCCGCTGATCAGCGGCACAAACTTCGCGGGTTCGACCACCCGCCGTTCAAAACCGTCCTCGGTGCGGTCGATAACCTGAAGCGCCTGGCCACTGCTGTCACCCACCGGAATCACCAGGCGCCCGCCGGGGCGCAACTGGTCCAGCAGCTCCTGGGGCACTTCGGCGGGTGCCGCCGCCGACAGGATGCCGTCGAAGGGGCCCTTTTCGGTCCAGCCCAAGCCGCCGTCGGCATGGCGCAGATGAACCTTCTGGAAACCCAGCTCACGCAGACGGCGCCGCGCCTTCTCCAGCAGTGGCGCAATGCGCTCCACGCTGTACAACTGATCCACCAGCTGGGCCAGCACCGCGGTCTGATAACCCGAGCCCGTGCCGATCTCCAGTACCCGCTTGCGGTCGCCGCCTTCCAGCAACAGCTCGGTCATGCGCGCCACGGTATAGGGCTGTGACAGGGTCTGGTTGTAGCCGATGGGCAGGGCGCTGTCTTCGTAGGCGCGGTGCGAAAGGGCCTCGTCCAGGAACAAATGGCGCGGTGTCACCCGCATGATTGCCAGCACCCGGTTACTGCTGATGCCCTGTTCCTTGAGACGTTCCACCAGGCGATCCCGGGTTCGCTGCGAGGTCATGCCGATACCGGCGAAATCGGGGCGCTCCACTACTTCACTCCTGTCGCACGGTCGGTGGCGGATATGGCGCAGAATTCTCGCACAAGGGCTGTGGCGAAGCAGCCCCTGGGCAGTTCGAAGGACAGGTTCAGCGCGGTGTCGTCCCAGTGCCACTGCAGCTGCTCCGGGATCATGCGCAGGCTGCGCCGGGCCGCGTCCACGCCCGCGGCGGCCAGGCCGTCCACCAGGGCCGACTCGCCGGCCAGCCACTCCGCCTCCAGGGCGGCGACCACCGCCCCGGGTTGCAGGCCGCGCCCGGGCTTGCCGGGCAAGGGGCCGGTGGGATGGATATCACCGCTGCGCAGCCGCTGTGCCAGCGCATCGGATCCAGCCTCGCCATCGTCCAGAAACAGGCTGGCGCTGCCGGCCAGCATATAGCACTCGCCCGGCAGGCCCTGATCCCAGGTTCCGGCGGCGACCCGCGCCCCCAGTACGCCGTTGAACAACCAGGCGCGGGCCGCCGACAGCAGCATGCTCTGGCGCGGGCGCGACATCCGTGGCCGGCCCCGCGCAAACCAGTCGCGGGCGGCGTCGATATTGCCGCCGTCCCAGCCAAAGCGCTGCTCGCCGAAATAATTGGGCACGCCGCGGCCCGCGATCCTCTGCAGCTGTGCGTCGACCGGCGCGCGCTCGCCCGCCACCGCGTTCAGGCGTATCCGGAAACGGTTGCCGCGATGACTGCCGCGCTGCAGTTTGCGGCGGTTGCGCGCCATGCGCAGGACGCGAATGCCCGGACTTTCGAGCTCCGCCGGCAGCGGGTCGGCGCGCCCCGGCAGATGCAGGCTGAACCACTGCCGGGTCAGGGCGCGGCGGTCTTTGAGACCCGACCAGCTGATCAGCCGCGGATGCAGGGACAGCTTGCCGCTGAGCAGCTTGGCCACGTCCGCCGTGTTGAGGTCGCGCTTTTCCACCTCCACAAAAAGGTGTTCGCCGTCGCCACTGGGTTCGAAGCCCAGGATCTCGTCGACCTGAAAATCCTCGGGCTGAACCTTGAGTTCGGCGCTGATGCATTGCGCGCCGCCCGCGCGGGGCCAGTCCATGGTCATCGCCGGGCCACACCCAGAATCCGGTGAACAGCCGGGAGCAAACTTACCTGCAACATCACGTGGATACCCGCTCCAGCAGAACCACGGCGTGCGCGGCGATACCTTCCCTGCGCCCCGCAAAACCCAGCCCTTCGGTGGTGGTGGCCTTGACGTTGACCTGGTCGGGCGCCGCGCCCACGTCCTGTGCGATCCGTTCGCGCATCGTGTCGATATGCGCCGCCAGCCTGGGTGCCTGCGCAATCACGGTGAGATCCGCATTGCCCAGCACATAGCCGCGGGCATGTACCAGCGCCATGACCCGGCGCAGCAGCCCGCGGCTGTCGGCGCCGGCATATGCAGCGTCGGTGTCGGGAAAATGCCGGCCGATATCGCCCAGGGCGCAGGCGCCCAGCAGCGCATCGCACAGGGCGTGCAACACGACGTCGCCGTCGGAGTGCGCCAGCAAACCCCGGTCGTGGGGAATGTGAACGCCGCCCAGCACGACATGATCCCCGGCACCAAAGCGGTGGACGTCGTAACCATGGCCTATGCGCACGGTGCTCATGAGGGTTGATCCTGCTGCAGGTAGAACGCCGCCAACGACAAATCCTCGGCACGGGTGATTTTCAGGTTGCGCACACTGCCGGCGATCAGCCGCGGCGCCAGCCCCGCGGCTTCGATGGCAGCCGCTTCATCGGTGACATCGGGAGAGCGCGCCAGCGCCTGGCGCAGTACGCCATAGCGAAACAGTTGCGGGGTCTGGGCCAGCCAGATCCGGTCGCGGTCCAGGGTCGCAGCCACCCGCCGCTCACTGTCGGCCTGCTTCACGGTGTCACTGACCGGCAGAGCCAGCAGGCCGCCCACGGCGTCGTCGGCAAGTTCATCGATCAGGCGGAGAATATCGGTCAGCGGACAGCAGGGACGCGCCACGTCGTGCACCAGTACCCAGTCCTCGGCGCTCGCGGTCCCGGCCAGCGCCGCCAGGCCATTGGCGACCGACCGGGCGCGGGTGTCGCCGCCGCTGACAATGTGCACACGGCTGTCGTTTGCTGGCTGGCAGCTTCGCCACTGCTGGTCGTCGCCAGCCACAACCAGATAAAGAGAGGACAGCGCGGGAATCGACAACAGGAGATCAAGCGTGTGTGACAGCACCGGCACACCGGCGATCTGCACATACTGTTTAGGGGTGTCGGCGCCAAACCGGGTCCCGCGTCCGGCGGCGGGAACGACGGCGAAGATACGTGCTGCCGCCATCGTCTCAGTCTTCCGCAATCAGGTAGAACGTCTCGCCTTCGCGCACCATGCCCAGATCGCGCCGGGCCCGCGCTTCGATGCTGCCCGTGCTTTCCTTGAGGTCCAGAACTTCCTGCTCCAGCAGATGGTTGCGAACTTGCAAACGGCTGTTGCTGGCTTCGCTGCGCTCGATGCGGGCTTCCAGCGCCTTGACCTCGGCATAGCTACCCGGCCCCACCCAGAGGCGGTATTGCAGGCCGGCCAGTACCACCAGCAGGATCAGCGTCAGCCCGCGCAGCATCGGCGTCTATACCCTCTGTGCCCTTGCCCGAAATCCTGGACAGACGTCTGCCCAGACCTGCGTATCAGGCTAGCACAGCACAGCGATTGCGCGCCGCTGACGGCCATCGCGCTAGACCTTGAATTCCGCGCGGCCGCGGTACGGCGCCGCGGCACCCAGCTCAGCCTCGATGCGCAGCAGGCGGTTGTACTTGGCGACCCGGTCGGAGCGGCACAGGGAGCCGGTCTTGATCTGGCCCGCGCAGGTGCCCACCGCCAGGTCCGCAATGGTGGTGTCCTCGGTTTCACCGGAGCGGTGCGAAATCACCGCGGTGTAGCCGGCGGCCTTGGCCATGGCGATGGCATCCAGGGTTTCGCTCAGGGTGCCGATCTGGTTGAACTTGATCAGGATCGAGTTGGCGATGCCCTTGTCGATGCCCTCGCGCAGAATGCGGGTGTTGGTGACAAACAGATCGTCACCCACCAGCTGCGCCCGTGCGCCGAGCTTTTCAGTCAGCACTTTCCAGCCGGCCCAGTCGGACTCGTCGAGACCGTCTTCGATCGAGATGATGGGGTACTGGTCGCACAGCGCCGCCAGGTAGTCGGCGAACTGGGTGGAATTGAAGCGGCGGTTCTCGCCGGCCAGCACGTATTCACCGCCCTTGTAGAACTCGGACGCGGCGCAGTCCAGCGCCAGGGTAATGTCCTGGCCCAGGCGATAGCCGGCACCGGCGATCGCTTCTTTGATCACCGCAAGGGCCTCGGCGTTGGACGCCAGGTTGGGCGCAAACCCGCCCTCGTCGCCCACCGCAGTGCTGAGGCCCCGGGCTTTCAGCACCTGTTTCAGGCTGTGGAAAATTTCGGCGCCGGCGCGCAGCGCCTCGGCAAAGCTGGGCGCCGATACCGGCTGCACCATGAACTCCTGGATATCGACGTTGTTGTCAGCGTGCTCGCCGCCGTTGAGGATATTCATCATCGGCACCGGCATGCTGAACTGGCCGGGCGTGCCGTTGATCTCAGCAATATGCGCATACAGCGGCAGGCCTTTTTCGGTGGCCGCTGCCTTCGCCGCCGCCAGTGACACCGCGAGGATCGCATTGGCGCCGAGCTTGCCTTTGTTATCGGTGCCGTCGGCCTCGATCATAAGCCGGTCCAGCGCCCGTTGATCAGCGGCATCGCGGCCCACCAGCAGTCCGGCAATGGTGTTGTTCACATTGCCGACCGCGGTCAGCACGCCCTTGCCCAGATAGCGCTTCTTGTCGCCGTCGCGCAGTTCCAGCGCCTCCCGGGAACCGGTCGAGGCACCGCTGGGTGCACAGGCCTCGCCCACCACGCCCGACTCCAGCACCACCTCGGCCTGCACCGTGGGATTGCCGCGGGAATCCAGTACTTCAAAGGCCTTGATCCGTTTAATGACTGCCATCAGTTCTGCTCCGTCACTGGGTCGCCGGCTACTGGATATCCAACGCCGGCAGATTTTTAATCAATTCATCCACCGCTTTCATCTGGGCGAGAAACGGCTCCAATTGCTTCAGCGGCAAGGCGCTGGGACCATCGCACAACGCCTTGTCGGGATCGGGGTGCGCCTCGAGAAACAGCCCCGCTATGCCCACCGCGACGCCGGCGCGACCCAGCTCGGCGATCTGCTGGCGGCGCCCGCCCGAGGCCGCGTCCATGGGGTTGCGGGTCTGCAGCGCGTGGGTGACGTCGAAGATCATCGGCGCGCCGCCGCTGGCCTGCTTCATCACGCCAAAGCCCAGCATGTCCACCACCAGGTTGTCGTAGCCGAAGCTCGAGCCGCGCTCGCACAGCATGACCTGCTCATTGCCGCATTCGCGAAACTTGTCGATCAGGTTGCCCACCTGGGTGGGGCTCATAAACTGCGGCTTCTTGATATGGATGGGGCGCCCGGTTGCCGCCAGCGCGGCGACCAGGTCCGTCTGCCGCGCGAGGAACGCCGGCAGCTGCAACACGTCGCACACCTCGCCCACCGGCTTGGCCTGCCAGGGTTCGTGCACGTCGGTGATCACCGCCACATCGAAAGCCGCTTTTACCGCCTCGAAGATCTTCAGACCCTCTTCCAGGCCCGGGCCGCGAAACGACTTGATGGACGAGCGGTTGGCCTTATCGAAGGAGGCCTTGAACACGTAGGGAATACCCAGTTTGGCGCAGACCTTCACATAGTGTTCACAGCTGATCAGCGCCAGGTCGCGGGACTCCAGCACATTGATGCCACCAAACAACATCAGCGGGCTGACATTGCTGATCTCAATGCCCGCGACGGTCACCACGCGATGAATCATGGTCAGCGCTCCTGTTATTGATTGGCCGCCGGCGTCGGGTCATTGGCCGCAGGCGACTTGGCGGCGGCAAACGCGGCGGCCGCAGTGATAAATCCCTCGAACAACGGATGCCCGTCGCGCGGCGTGGAAGTGAACTCCGGGTGAAACTGGCAGGCGATAAACCAGGGGTGATCCGGCAGCTCGACAACTTCCACCAGGGTGTCATCGGCGGACCAACCGCCGATGCGCAAACCAGCCTGCTGCAGGCGATCCACGTAGCGGTTGTTGACCTCATAGCGGTGGCGGTGGCGCTCCATAATAAGCCCCTTGCCATAGATCTCGCGGACCGCACTGCCCTCGGCGAGCCGGCACTCCTGGCCGCCCAGGCGCATGGTGCCGCCCAGGTCCGCGCCTTCGTCGCGCTTCTCGGTGCGGCCGTCCTGCTCGATCCACTCGGTGATCAGGCCGATGACCGGGTGCGGCGTCTGCTTGTCGAACTCGGTGCTGTTGGCGCCGTCGAGGTTGGCGATATGGCGCGCAAACTCAATGACCGCCACCTGCATGCCCAGGCAGATACCCAGATAGGGCACCCCGTTCTCGCGGGCATAGCGCACCGCGGCGATCTTGCCTTCCACCCCGCGGTTGCCAAAGCCGCCGGGGACCAGGATGCCGTCAACGCCCTCCAGCTCGCCGAGGCCCCGGTCCTCGAAGCGCTCGGAATCCAGGTATTTGATCTTTACGTTGGTCAGGGTATGGATGCCGGCGTGGTGCAGGGCCTCATTGAGCGACTTGTAAGCGTCGATCAGTTCCGTGTACTTGCCGCACATGGCGATGGTCACGGTTCGGGTCGGGTTCTGTTCGCCCTCGACCACCCGGTCCCATTCGGACAGGTCCGCGGGCGGGCAGTCCAGGCCGAAGCGCTCGACGATCAGCTCGTCGAGGCCATGGGAATTGAGCATTGAGGGGATGCGGTACAGGCTGTCCACATCCGGCAGCGGGATAACGGCGCGCTGCTCGACGTTGGTGAAGGATGCAATCTTCTTGCGCGAGCCCTCGTCGATCTCGTGGTCCGAGCGGCATAGCAGGATATCCGGCTGCAGGCCAATGGAACGCAGCTCCTTGACCGAGTGCTGGGTGGGCTTGGTCTTGGTTTCACCGGCGGTGGCGATATACGGCACCAGGGTCAGGTGCATCAGCATGGCGCGGTTGACGCCCAGCTCGACCTTGAGCTGGCGGGCCGCCTCAAAGAACGGCAGGCCTTCGATATCGCCCACGGTGCCGCCGATCTCGACAATGGCGATATCGGCATCGCCCGCCCCGTCCAGCACCCGGCGCTTGATCTCGTCGGTGATGTGCGGAATGACCTGCACCGTGCCGCCCAGGTAATCGCCGCGGCGCTCCTTGCGCAGCACGGTTTCGTAGACGCGACCGGTGGTGAAGTTGTTGCGCCGGGTCATTTTCGAGCGCAGGAAACGCTCGTAGTGCCCCAGGTCCATATCGGTTTCCGCGCCGTCCTCGGTGACGAACACCTCGCCGTGCTGGAAGGGGCTCATGGTGCCGGGATCCACGTTGATATAGGGATCCAGCTTGAGCATGGTGACCCGCAGGCCACGCGCTTCGAGAATTGCACCGAGAGAGGCCGAGGCGATGCCCTTGCCCAACGAGGAAACGACACCACCGGTGACGAAGATGAATCGGGTCGCCATGGAACGCCTTGTGCTGTGGAACAGATGCCGGGATGAAGGCCCGACAAATGCGCGATTCGGGGGCCGTCTCAAGATGGGACGCCAGCCTAGCAGAAAGGGGCGCAGCGCTCAATCGGGCCGGCACACGGCGCGAACCCGATTGAGTGTTGCAAAGGCGCCTGCCGGACCGGCGTTGACGCCGCTGTCAGGGTCGGTGGCCCGACCGCTGGCCGGGCAAACCGTCAGGCCGGCATTTCGTCAAAATCGAACTTGCTGATACCGCAGTCGGGGCACTCGAAATCCTCGGGCACATCTTCCCAGCGGGTGCCGGGGGGAATGCCGAGGTCCGGCAGGCCCAGCTCTTCATCATAGATAAAGCCGCAGATGACACATTCCCACTTCTTGAAATCACTCATCGATCCACACTCCTGGTCTCCTGTGGCAGGGCCGTTGAAACGTCGGCGTCAAGGCCGCGCAGTATAGGCGCGGCGTCTACTCGCTGTGCTTACCGTCCTGTCATCCGCGCCCGCTGGGTATCTCATTGAAGGGCATGCCCTTGTCGGCGCGCAAGTCCTGGGGCATACCCAGTACCTGCTCGGCGATGATATTGCGCATGACCTCATCGGTGCCACCGGCCAGGCGTATCCCGGGCGCAAACATCACCGTGTTCTGGAAATGCGCGTCGGCGAGGCTGTGGCCCGCGTCCCGCAGCGCCCCCGCGGGGCCCATCAGCTGCAGGCTGAAGTTGGCGATTTCCTGGTTCATCACCGCGCCCACCAGCTTGCCCAGGGAGGCCTCCGCCCCCGGCATGCCGCCCTTGGCCACCGCGGTCAGGGTGCGGGCGTTCAGGGCCTGGAGCCCGGCGTACTGGCTGTACCAGTCCGCGAGGCGGTCGCGCACGATGGGGTCGTCCTTGAGTGGCTGGCCGTCGACGGTGGCGGTCTTTACAAAGGCCAGGAACTCGGGGAAGCCCGTGGGCTGGACACCGGTGATCGCCAGGCGCTCGTTCATCAGCACCGTCAGCGCGCCCATCCAGCCGCCGCCGACTTCACCCAGCCGCTGGCTGTCGGGGATCACCGCGTCGTTGAAAAAGACTTCGTTGAAATGCTGGCCGCCATCCATCTGCTTGATGGGCCGCACCTCGACGCCGGGCTGGCGCATATCGATAAAGAACAGGGTCAGGCCCTTGTACTTGGACACCGTGGGGTCGGTGCGGCACAGGATCACCCCGTAGTCCGCCTCCTGGGCCTGGGAGGTCCAGATTTTCTGGCCATTGACCACCCACTCGTCGCCGCGGCGCTCGGCGCGGGTGCGCAGGCCGGCCACGTCGGAACCTGCGGACGGCTCGCTGAACAGCTGGCACCAGATATGCTCGGCGCTGGCCATTTTGGGCAGCAGTTCCTGCTTCTGGGCATCGCTGGCAAAGCTCATCAGGGCCGGGCCGCAGTTGCCCTGGCCGATGATGAAATAGCCGTCGGGGGTGTCGTAGCGGTCCACCTCCTGCTTCCAGATCACCTGGTGGATATGGCTGCGGCCACCGCCGCCGTATTCACGGGGCCAGGTCATGCAGGCATAGCCCGCATCAAAGATCTTCTTGTACCAGGCTCTGGCTCGCTCCAGCTGGCCCTCGGCGCTGCGGGCATGCACGCCCTCG
The DNA here is from genome assembly GCA_034004805.1 of Spongiibacteraceae bacterium. GTDB lineage: Bacteria > Pseudomonadota > Gammaproteobacteria > Pseudomonadales > CAMLJR01 > JAVEVZ01. The sequence goes on from JAVEVZ010000026.1 coordinate 10,867, forward strand.
CGCTTGGGGGTGGCATTGGCCGCCAGCCAGGCGCGCACTTCCGCGCGGAACTCCGCCTGTTCGGGGGTATCTTTGAAATCCATGATTAACTCCTCAGGCTGCCAGCAGTTGTTGGACCAGACGCGCTTTCCACCACGGCTGCCCGCCCAGTTGCAAGGACAGCAGCTGCGCGCGACGGTAATGCAGGTGGCAGTCGAACTCCCAGGTAAAACCCATGCCGCCGTGGGCCTGGATGTTTTCCTTGGAGGCGTAGTAGTAGGCATCGATGGCGCTGACCCGTGCAGTGGCCGCCGCCAGCGGCAGCTCCGGCGCATCGGTGGACAGCGCCCAGGCGGCGTAATAGGCGTTGCCGCGGGCCAGTTCAATCTTGGCAAACATATCCGCCAGCTTGTGCTTGATGGCCTGGAAAGACGCCACCGGGCGGCCAAAGGCGTAGCGCTCCTTGGTGTATTGCAGGGCCATATGCAGGCAGGCCTCGGCGCCGCCCACCTGTTCGAAGGCAAACAGCACCGCGGCGCGATCCAGCAGACGCGACAGCAGGGCCTCGCCCTCCCCCGCCTCGCCCAGCCGCTCGGCGGCAACGGCGTCGAGACGCAGGCTGCCCTGGGGCCGCGACGCATCCAGCGAGTTGACCGCCTCGCGGCTGACCCCAGCCTGATTCAATTCCACCAGAAACAGACTGGGGCGATCGCCGGCGTCGGCATCGGCGGCCAGCACCACCGCCAGGCTCGCCGCGGTCACATCGACCACCGCCGCCTTCTCGCCACGCAGTTTTCCGCCGGCATGGCGGGTCGCGAGCTTGCGCGGCAGCGGCGCGGACGCGCCCTCCACCGACGCCAGGCAGCCGATCACCTCGCCGCTGGCCAGCCCCGGCAGCCAGCGCGCCTGCTGGGCGTCGTTGCCCGCCAGGGTCAGCGCTTCCGCCACCAGATAAACAGAAGAAGAGAACGGCACCGGCGCCAGACTGCGGCCCAGCTCCTCGGCCAGTACGCACTGGGACAAATGCCCCAGCTCCAGGCCGCCAAAGCGCTCGGCAATACCGGTCGCCGGCCAGCCCAGCTCGCAGATCTGGCGCCACAGCGCCTCGTGGTAAGGCGCATCGCTCTCCAGCACTGTGCGGACTGTTGCGGAGGTGGATTGCTCAGCAAGGAAACTGCGGGCCTGCTCGCGAATCAGCAGCTCGTCTTCGGAGAACTCAAAATTCATGGCCGCTCCATCGAGTTGATCAAAAGTCTGGCAGAGTAGATCAGACACCGGCGCAAACCAATGTCCGGGCGCGTCAACCGCCTGACATATTCGGTCAATCCGGCGCTCGACCGAGGCTCACAGTTCGTCGCTCAACCTGCGTCGGCCAACAACAGCACCGCCAACCCGCGCCGCTGCTGCCCAGTTAACGGATAGCGCGGCATGGGCGGCGTCGGCGCCAGGAAGAAATCCGCGAGGCTGTCGAGGTTGTAGCGATCGGCCAGATCAAGCAGCGGCTTGGCAGCCCCGGTGGCGCCCGGTGCGGCGTGACAATCCGCGCAGCGATAGTCCTGATAGGCCGCTTGGCCCACGGTCAGCAGCGCGCTGCGTTGGGCGTCGGTCAGCGTGGCCAGGCCGTCCGCCGTTGTCGTCTGCGACGCGGGCGCTACTTTCCCTTCGACCGCCGCAGCGTGTGCAGACGGCTGGCCGGTACCGGGCATGACCCGATACACCGCACCCGCGTAGTCATCGCTGATATAGGCGGCGGCACCGGCCAGAACCACATCCACCGGGCGGCCGATCACATCCTCACCCCGCTGAAAGCCCCACAGAAACGGCCGCTCCTCGACGCTGCCGTCGGCGCGCCAGTGCAGGGACACCACGGCATAACCGTCCCGCTCGCTGCGGTTCCAGGAGCCGTGCAGCGCCACCAGCGCGGCGCGCTCAAAGCCGGGCCATTCGTCGCCCTGCAGAAAACGCATACCCAGCGGCGCGTTGTGGGCGCGGAAGCCGTGCACCGGCGGAATCGCGCGGGCAATCGCCGGGCTTTGTCTGTCCCCGAAATCCGGGTCGGGAATATTGGCGTCGTTCACGTAGGGCCAGCCGTAAAAGCCGTCCGCTTCAATGCGGTTGAGTTCGCAGGGCGGAAAGTCATCCCCCAACAGGTCGCGGCCGTTGTCAGTGGCGTAAAGCGCATTGTTCCAGGGCGCAAAGTCCAGCCCCACGCTGTTGCGCAGGCCCGTGGCATACAGCTGGTAATCGCTACCGTCGGGCCGGTAACGGGAAATCGCCGCGCGCTGCGGGTCGGTTTCAAGACAGACGTTGCAGGTGGAACCGGAGGACAGATAGAGCCAGCCGTCGGGGCCTATGCGCAGGGATTTGGTCCAGTGATTGCCGCTGTCCCCCAGGCCGGTGATGATGCGCTGGTACTCGCCCTGTAGCTGGCCGCTGGCCTCATCAAAGCGCACCCGCCCCACCGCATTGCTCTCCGCGACATACAACCAGCCGTCCCACAGCTCGAGGCCGTGGGGCCGGGTCAGGCCCGACAACAGCACCCGCCGCCCGTCGCTCATGCCATCGCCGTCGCGATCCGTCTCCAGCAGCACCACTTCGCCGGCCCGCGGCCGCGACGCTACCAGATCGCCACTGGCGGTCGCTTCCAGAAACCGCACATTGGGCAGGTCCGCGGCAAACAGATTGACCTGGAAACCGTCCGGCACCTGCAAGCGCGCCGCGACCACAGACTGCGCCGGGGTATCGATACCGCGACCGGTCGCCGCGTTCAGCAGCATGCGTACATCGGTCAGCTTGAGGGGGCCAAAGGCGACAACGCCCAGCGGCACCACGACCACCACGGCCAACACCACCACCGCGCCCAGCAACAGGCCCTTGAGAAATGTCATCATAGGTAACACCGCTGTAACAGGGATTGGAGCATACCGAGCGCCATTATCAAGCACACGTTTTTATTATCACGTTATCACCACACCATGATCGCGCTGCCATCGCAGCGTTACGTTTGAACCAGCAGCCAGACACACTCCTTCGCCGCAACGATACCCTTCAAACCACCGACGACATCCGTCCGTTCAATGCAACGCAAGCAGTAAGCCTCGCCATAGTGCCGGCGCACCTCCAGTTCATCCACCGCAAAAGGCGGCCCGGCCATAGCCGCCTGGTCGTACTCGAAGGAAATCAGGAGCTGCGGTGCGCTCGCCGTGATAGCGATCAGGTGCCTGGCATAGTCGGCCCGCATCGCCTCCGGCAACGCCACCAGCGCGGCCCGATCGTAGACCGCATCGACCGGGCCCAGGGCAGCGGCCGACAAATCAAAGATATCGCCGACAAACATATCGATACCGGGCGCCGCGTAGTGCTTTAACTTGCCCGCGTCTTTCACCTCGGGCTCGACGCCAAGCTCCTGAAACAGCTCCTCAATGGCAATGTCACTGAGCTCAGCCCCGGCCACCCGATAGCCGCAGGACAGCAGCCAGGCAATATCACGGGTCTTGCCACACAGCGGCAGGAACACGCGACTCCCCCGTTTCAAAGCCAGCGCATCGAAGTGTTTCACCAGCAAGGGGTTGGCCTCCTCCAGGTGAAACCCGATCTCCTTCGCCTGCCACTTTTTAAACCAGAATGCGTGTTCCATACCCATACCTATAAATATGTTGGTGACGTCCGGGCCTGCTGACTACCTGACCGGCGCCCTGATAGTACTGCCAACCTTGGCCGGCCTGGGAAACCTGGCGTACTCCTTTTCTACCGTCCGCAAGCGTTCAAGCACGTCCGGGGGGAACGGTGATACGCGCCGGGTTTCCAGATCGATATGAACATCCAGGTGCTCACCGGCCGCCGCACGGTAGTCCTTGTTGGTGCAGTAAATCTCGTGAAAAGTATGCAGGCGTTTGTCATCGACCGCCAAAAGCCAGGACACCACCTCGATATCGTCCCCCTCACACAACTCCCGCTCGAAAACACAATGCGTCTCGACCAGAGCCTTGCTGAGATTGTTTGCATACCGGTAACGCTCACCCAGGTCGAGATGCTCGGTGAACGCAATATGCGCCTCATAGATAACCAGACCATAATGCTTGGTATTCATATGGCCATTAAAATCAACCCAGCCCGCAGGGACTTTGGCTGAATACTGCTTGAATGGATATATCCCCATTTCTACGCCCTCAAATAATGGCCACCCACACCCCGGCCGCACGCTACAACGCCTCAGAACACGCCAGGATGCTCTATCGCAAAGCGGCATTGTAACGCCTTCGCCCACTCCTAAGTTGTGCAAGGCAGGGATGGAGGTTATCGGGCGGGACGTCGAATTCTCGCCACAGGCACCATGTATTGAATTGACCGTGACACTTCCTGATCAATTCAAAAGCCACCACAACTGCACTGGAAAATCGTAGCGTCTTGCCTGAAGAAAGATTTCGGTGGAAACGCGCCCCTTTGGCGTGAACAAGCGAAGAGCGCGAAGCTACCGCCGCCCGGTTATACGCCGCGCGAACAGGAGATTAAATAAGCAGAATCCCGCGTGTCTTGTATCCATTCAGCATTCGGAGAGCTGCATCACTGCGGCGCTGCGTTGGCGAGCAGCTCAAGCATTGCGACGGTGGCAATTCTGGTACCGACAGGTATGGCCTTTAGATCGACGATAAAATTCGGGTTGTGCGCCGAGTAAGGCATGACCTTGCCCGCCTTCCGGGCCGCCGCGAACACCTTGGGATCGGCGACGCCGACAATCAGGAAGTTAAACGGCACGTCCGTATGGGGGCCGAGCAGAAGATGCACATCCTCGGAACCCGTGGCCGGCGGAAAGTCGGTTACCACGTTCTTGTCCCCGAGCAGCTCCCGGAGGGGAATCGCCAGGCGGGCCGCCAGCCTGTCATCGTTGACCAGCGGCGTGGAGCCGCCTTTCATCGTGATCACCGGCAACTGGTCTTCGGGCATCCCGTAGGTGCGCGCGATGCCATTGCTTACATTGCGGATTCCGGCAATCAACTGTTCACGCACCTGCGGGTCATACCAGCGCAGATTCGCCTTCACCAGCGCCGTGCCCGGAATCACGTTATTGTCGGTGCCGGCCTGGATCGAGCCGACCGTCAATACCGCGGTCTGCTGCGGCTCAATGACTCGGCTGACAATAGCCTGGTACTGCACGACGGCCATGGACGCCATAAGCACCG
>JAVEVZ010000027.1:0-16004 GCA_034004805.1 Spongiibacteraceae bacterium
CCCGGTGACGGATATCCCGCTGCCGGAAGGTGCCTGGACCGCGGCGCTGTTTCGCGACGGTGAAATGATCCTGCCGCGGCCCGGGGTGGACGCCCAGCACAACGACATCGTGGCGGTGCTGGCGCACCGCAGCCTGAGCGCGGATGTGGACCAGATTCTGGGCTCCAGGGAGCCGCCGGTACACCTCTCCGACCGCCGCTTCTTCGGGGACTTCACCCTCAACGGCACGGCCACCCTGGGGGATATACGAGCCGCCTACGGCGTGAGCGTGAGCCGCTTTGCCCCCGAGATGAACCTGTCCGAGTGCTTTGCCAAAGCGCGCCGCGGCCACCCGGTGGTGGGCGATCGCATCGACCTGGGCAATCTGATGCTGGTGGTGCGCGCGGTGGAGGGCGACCGCGTCACCAAGGTGGGCCTGAAACTGCGCAAGGACCCGTAACCGGGCGCAGTGGTCCGCCTATTCCAGCACCACCACCGGCAGCCAGCCCAGCGCCTCGAGCTGGGGCTTGACCACGCGCACATCCCCCACCACCAGCCATTGCATATCGCGGCTCTTCAGCCAGCGGCTGCTGACGTCCTGAACGGCGGTCAGGCGGGTGCGGCGCACCTCATCGGCGTAGCGTTCGATGGCGTCGTCGGGGCGCTTGAAGCGCACCTGCTCGGCCAGCGCGGCCAGCCAGTCGTCCACGGTTTCCAGCTCGCCGGCCTGGCGCCGGATACGGTAGGCCTTGACCTCGGCCAGCTCATCGCTGTTGACCGGCCGCCCCTCGGCGATGCCATTGAGCTCCGCGCGCATTTCCGCCAGCGCCGGCCCCGCCTTGTCGGCCTGCACCTGGGCGCTGGCAATCCACAGCCAGTCGTCGCCGGTTTCCACAAGCTGGCTGCGGGCGCCGTAGGCCCAGTGCTTGTCCTCGCGCAGGTTCATGTTGAGGCGCGAGGTGAACACGCCGCCGAACACATCGTTGGCCAGCGCCATCGCGTAGCGCTGCTCGCTGATCCGCGGCGGCAGGCGGCGGGCGCTGACCACGCTGGCCTGGGCGGCGCCGGGCATGTCCACCAGATAGATGGCGCGCGCCGGCATGCCGGCGGCGGGTGCGACGACGGCCGGCGGGGCCGCCTGCTGCCAGTTGCCAAAATGGCGCTCCGCCAGTTGCTTGAGTTCCTCCATGCTGATGGCGCCGGTGGCGATCAGGCTGCTGTTGGCGGGGGCCAGCTGGTGCCAGTGCTGGCGCAGGCGCGCGCGGTCTATGCCCTGCAGGGTGTCGGGGCTGCCATTGCCGGTCAGCGGCGCGGCGTAGGGGTGTTGTGGCGGAAACAGCAGCCGCGGCAGCACCCGCCAGGCCAGCGCGGCGGGATCGGCCTTTTCGCGCTGAATGGTGGCGAGCTGCTGGGCGCGCACCCGGGCGATATCGGCGCGCTCGAAGGCGGGGAAGCGCAGCACGTCGGCGAACAGGGCGACGCTGTCTTGGAGGTTTTCACGCAGCGCGGAGAGCTGTACATAGCTGGTTTCCAGGTCGCTGCCGGTGCTGATCACCGCTCCCAGACGACGCTGGCGGCTGGCCAGCACCTCGGGGCGATAGCGGGCGTTGCTCTCCGTGAGCAGCCGCCCCATCAGCCGGGTGACGCCGCGCAGCCCGGTGGCGTCGCTGCGCCAGCCGCCGCGACTCTGCCAGCGCAGCTCCACCAGCGGCAGGTCACTGCGCGGCATCAGCACCAGCTCCAGGCCGTTGGCCAGCCGCGCGCGCTGGATATCCGGCAGGTCCAGCTGGCTGCCGGCACCGGGCGCGGGCAGGGCGCTGCGGTCGGCATCGGTGGCGCCGGGGGGCGCGGCGTAGTGTTCGGGTTCGACTTCGACGACATAGACGCCGCCGTCCAGCCAGCGCCGCGCGGTGCTGCGCAGCCCCTGGGAGCTGGCCTCGTTGATCCAGGTGAGCTCGCTGCGGTACTGGGCCGGATTGTTGAAATAGGTTTCGCCCCAGGCCAGCACTTCGGCGCGTCCGCCGAAACCGCCCAGCTGCTGCAGGCCGCGCAGAAAGCTGGCCCGGTAGTGGGTCCTGGCACTGGCGATATCCGCCTTCTGCGGGCCGTCGCGGCGCAGCCGGGCGATCTCTTCGCCGACGGTCTGTTCGATGCGGGGCAGTGACTGGCCCGGCGCGGCATCGACGATAATCCAGAACTGCCCGCCGATCTCCTGGCTGTTCTGGAACGCGGTGACCCGGGTGGCGAGTTTTTCCTCGTGCACCAGGCGCTGGGTCAGGGGGCCGTCGGCGGCGCCGGCCAGTATATCGGCCAGCAGTTCGAGCTCGGTGGCGTCGCGCTCGCCGGCGCCCGGCGTGTTCCACACCAGATAGAGCCGCGGATTGGGGACTTTGTCGCGCAGCTGATCGCGCTTGCTGCGCTCGCGCTTGGCGATCCAGCGCTTGGCGTGGCTCACCGGCTTGCCGGCGGGGATCGCGCCGAAATAGTGTTTGACCTTGGCCAGGGCCTCCTCGGCGGTGATGTCCCCGGCGAGGGTGATCACGGCATTGTTGGGGCCGTAGTAGTCCCTGAACCACTGGTGCACGTCCTCGACGCTGGCCGCATCCAGGTCTTCCATGGAGCCGATGGTGGGCCAGCTGTAGGGGTGGCCGACGGGGTAGCTGTGCCGGGCGATATGGTCCCACAGCTTGCCGAAGGGCGCGTCTTCGCGCTGGCGCTTTTCATTTTTCACTACGCCGCGCTGTTCGTCGAGCTTGGCCTGGGTGATGGCCCCCAGCAGGTGCCCCATACGATCGGACTCCAGCCACAGGGCCAGATCCAGCGCGGCCTTGGGCACGGTGGCGAAATAGTTGGTGCGGTCCTGGCTGGTGGTGCCGTTCATGCGGGTCGCGCCGGCGCGCTGCAGGGGCAGGAAGAATTCGTCGTCGAAGTGTTCGCTGCCGTTGAACATCAGGTGTTCGAACAAATGCGCGAAACCGGTTTTCCCCGGCACTTCGTCCTTGCTGCCGACGTGGTACCAGACGCTGACCGCCACCAGTGGCGCACGGTTGTCGTAGTGGGTGATAAGGGTCAGGCCGTTGTCCAGCACAAAGCGCTGGTAGGGGATGTCGATGGACTGCGCATGGGCCGGGCTGCCGGGTGTCGGTATCAACAGCATCGGCAGCAGGGACAACAGCAGCGCTAGGGTGCGTACCACGGGTTTCTCCAAACGGTCAGGCGATCACGGGATAGCCAGTATGGCGTCGGCGCCGGGGCCCATGGGCAACCCGGCCAGCAGCCACAGCGCCAGCATGGCGCTCCAGCCCAGCAGCAGGGCCACCGAGTAGGGCAGCATCAGAGCGATAAGAGTACCGATGCCGATATTGGGTTGCCAGCGCTGGGCAAAGGCCACCACCACACCGAAATAGGGCATCAGCGGCGTAATGATATTGGTGCTGCTGTCGCCCACCCGGTAGGCCACCTGGGTGGCTTCGGGGCTGATGCCCAGCAGGTAGAACATGGGCACGAACACCGGCGCCAGCAGCGCCCACTTGGCGGAGGCGCTGCCGATCAGCAGGTTGATGGCCGCCGCCAGCACCACCAGGCCCACCAGCAGGCTGACCGGCCCCGGCTCGATGGCCGCCAGCCACTGGGCGCCGCTGATGGCGGCAATGGAGCCCAGTTGACTCCAGCCGAACCAGTTGACGAACTGGGCGGCAAAGAACATCAGCACCAGGTAGCCGGCCATGGTGGCCATACTGGCTTCCATGCCGCCGACCAGGGTTTTATCGGCCCGGGTGGCGCGGCCGTAGACCAGGCCCGCCAGCGCTGCATAGAGCGCAATCAGCACCACAATGCCATCGATAAACGGCGAGGGCAGCAGGCCGCCGGTCTCGGGGTTGCGCAGCACGCCCCAGGCCGGGACCACGGCCAGCAGCAGGGCGGCGATAAACAACAGGGTGAACAGGGCGCAGGCGCGCAGGCCGCGGCGCTCGGCATCGCTCAGGGGCTCGGGCGCGGCGCCGGCGTCGCCCGCGTCGAGCTTGGGACTAATCAGGCGCTCGGTGACCAGGGTTCCCAGAGCGGTGATCAGCACCGTGGAGACCACCAGAAAGTAGTAGTTGCCCGCGGCGCTGACGGTGTAATCCGCCGCCACCAGCCTGACGGCCTCGGTGCTGATGCCCGCCAGCAGGGCGTCCACAGGGCCGATCAGCAGGTTGGCGCTGTAGCCGCCGGAAACCCCCGCAAAGGCCGCGGCAATACCCGCCAGTGGCGACCGGCCCGCGGCGGCGAACATCATGCCCGCCAGCGGGATCAGCACCACGTAGCCGGCGTCGGCGTCGAGACTGGACATGACCCCGGCGAACACCACCGCGGCGCTCAGCAGCTGCGCCGGCGCCTTCAGTACCAGGCCGCGCAGGGCTGTGCCCAGCAGGCCCATATGCTCCGCGACGCCGATGCCGAGGATTGCCACCAGCACCGTGCCGACAGGCGCGAAACCGGTGAAATTGGTGACGGCGCTGGTCAGCATCCAGCGCAGGCCGTCGCCACCCAGCAGGCTGCGGACCTGGATCAGCTCGCCGCTGACCGGGTGAGTGGCCCGCAGCGCCGCCAGGCTAGCGAGCGCAGACAGCAGCAGCACCAGGCCGCACAGGTAGACAAACAGCAGGGTGGGGTGGGGGAGCCGGTTGCCCGCGCGTTCAATGCGGTCGAGCAGACGCGTAAGCGCAGTGGACGATCCGGCGGACATCGGCTTCCCCTTGTGGTCGCAGCGGCACAGTGTAGCAGCCCCGGCTGCGCATTTTTGCAGTGTGCTGGCCGCAGGCGTTATTGCCTGACCGCGGCCGCGCGTTTACTGTGTGCGTCCCCTTGTTGTCGGATAATCTCGCGTGTCTTCCTCTTCTGCCGCCGTTTCCCGGGGCGCCGGTATTACTCTGTATCTCACCATGGTGGCCATCGGCATGGGCCAGTCCGTGGTGTTCGCCATTATTCCGATGCTGGGCCGCGAGCTGGCGCTGGATGAAATCGTGCTGCGCCTGCCGTGGCTCGGTATCGAGTGGCAGCCGCGGGAGCTGGCGATCACCTCGCTGTCGGCACTGACTGCGCTGATCTTTTCCCTGGTCGCGCCCTTCTGGGGACGGCGCAGCGACCTGTGGGGGCGCAAGCGGGTGATGATGATCGGGCTGGTGGGCTATGCCATCGGCACCGTGCTGTTCAACGCCGTGGCCTGGCTGGGCCTGCGCGAGGCGCTGCTGGGGGGTGCACTGTTCGCCGCGCTGATGGTGACCCGGGTTATTCACGCCAGCATCATGTCTGCCACCCAGCCCGCTACCAGCGCCTATGTGGCGGACAACACCACCGCCGACAGTCGCACGGCCGGGCTCGGCAAACTGCAGGCCGCCAACCAGATCGGCGTCATGATCGGGCCGGCGCTGGCCTGGTTTGCGGTGATCAACTACCTCGCGCCCATGTACCTGCAGGCGGCCCTGACACTGATCATCGCGCTGCTGGTCTACCGCCTGCTGCCGGAATCCGCTGGCCAGGTGCGGCGCCGCAGCAGCACCCGGCTGCGGGTCGGTGACCCGCGCTTTGTGCGCTATGTGCTGATCGGCTTTGTGCTGTTCACCATGCTGGGCATGGTCCAGCAGACCCTGGGATTCTACTTCCAGGACCGCCTGCAACTGGACGGCATCACTGCCGCGCAGCGCTTCTCGGTGGCAATGATGGTGTCGTCGGGCGCCATGCTGTTCGCGCAGCTGGTGGTGGTCCAGCGCTTTGCATGGTCCCCCATTGCCCTGCTGCGCAGCGGCATTCCGCTGGTGATGGCGGGCTATTTTTATCTGGCGATAGCCGATGACCTGGGCAGCCTGTACCGCGCCATGGCCCTGTTCGGGCTGGGCATGGGGCTGGCTTCGCCGGGCTACAGCGCCAGCGCCACGCTGGTGGTCACGGCCCAGGAGCAGGGCGCACTGGCGGGCATACTGGGCTCCGCCGCCGGCATGGGGTTTCTCGGCGGCCCGCTGATCGGCGCCTTTATCTATCGCTTCAACCCCAGCCTGCCCTACTGGACCGCCGGCGCGGTGCTGTTGCCGCTGTCGTTCTATGTATGGCGATTGCGGCCGGTGACGGGGGCGCGGGTTTCGGACGGTTGACGTCTGACGCTCGACGCTCGACGCTCGACGCTCGACGCGTGTTGCCTCTTTCGCGGCAAAGCCTTGCCGCTCCTTGCTGGTTTCTGCGGCGCGCCCCGCGCCCTGTCCTGTGAACTAGCGCCTTTGCGGGACGTTTGTCGGCTTGGCACTTAACTTGCAATCACTGTTGCAGGCACGTCGCCCTATGCAGGAGCCCGCAGTGGACAAAGCGATCTACATCGCCATGACCGGCGCCAAGCACTTCGCCTACGCCCAGTCGGTACACGCCAATAATCTGGCCAATGCCGCGACCGGTGGTTTCAAGGCGGACATGGTGCAGGCCCGCTCCCAGGGCGTGTACTACGGCGACGGCTTCAGCAGCCGCGCCTACGCCCTGTCGGAGACGCCCGCCACCAATTTCGCCGCCGGGCCGCTCAACGAGACCGGGCGCGATCTGGACATCGCGGTGGACGGGGATGGCTGGATAGCCGTGCAGGCCCCGGACGGCAGTGAAGCCTATACCCGCGCCGGCAGCCTGCGCCTGGACCCGTTCGGCCAGCTGCTGACCGCCCAGGGGCATCCGGTGCTGGGCGAGGGCGGGCCGATCAGCGTGCCGCCGGCGGCGAAGCTGGATATCGGCAGCGACGGCACCATCACCATCCAGCCCCTGGGCCAGGGCGCGGCGCTGTTGACCCAGGTCGACCGCATCAAGCTGGTCAATCCCGAGCCGGGCAGTCTGCACAAGGGCGCCGACGGCCTGATCCGCTCAGACGGTGCGGCGGTGCTGCCGGCGGATGGCGCGCTGCGGGTGCAGACCGGCTTTCTGGAGGGCAGCAACGTCGATCCGGTGGAGGCACTCACCGGCATCATTGCGCTGGCCCGCCAGTTCGAGATGCAGGTGAAGCTGATGAGCAGCGCCGACGAACAGAGCGCAAGCGCCTCGCGTTTGCTGCAACAGTTGTAAATGCCGAGGAGAGCCAGACCCGATGATGTCAGCACTGTGGGTAAGCAAGACCGGCCTGGCGGCTCAGGACACGCGCCTGACCACCATTTCCAACAACCTGGCCAACGCCGCCACCGTCGGCTACAAGCGCGACGACGTGGTGTTCGAAGACCTGTTGTACCAGATCAAGCGCCAACCCGGCGCCAGCTCGTCGCAGAGTACCCAGCTGCCCACCGGCCTGCAGCTGGGTACCGGTGTGCGGGTCATTGGCACCCAGAAGGAATTCACCGAAGGCAGCGTGCAGATCACCGAAAAGCCGCTGGACTTCGCCATTGTCGGGCGCGGTTTCTTCGAGGTTCTGCTGCCCGACGGCACCGCCGCCTACACCCGCAACGGCCAGTTTCACGTGGACTCCGAAGGCACCATCGTCACCTCGCGGGGCATGACCCTGCAGCCGGGCATCACGGTGCCGGCGGACGCGCAGAGCATCACGGTCAGCGAGGACGGCATCGTCGAGGCGCAGATTTTCGGCCAGGCCGCGCCCACCCAGATCGGCCAGTTGCAGGTGGTGGACTTTATCAACCCGCCGGGCCTGCAGGCCATGGGTTCCAACCTGTATCTGGAGACCGCCGCCAGCGGCACGCCACAGCAGGGCATTCCCGCCAACAACGGCCTGGGGCGCATCGAGCAGGGTGCGCTGGAAAACTCCAACGTCGAGATTGTCGAGGAGCTGGTGAACATGATCACTACCCAGCGCACCTACGAAATGAACTCCAAGGTCATCGCGACCGCGGACCAGATGCTGCAGTTCCTGTCGCAGACGCTGTAACGGCGTGACGGCAGACGACAGTGATCACAAGGTGAGAGCAATGCGGTATATCCCGATACAAGGTGTTGCACTGATACTGGCGGCGATGACCGCACTCAGTGCCTGCACCGTGGCGCCGCCGGCACGCCCCGACGATCCGGCCTGGGCGCCGGTGGCGTCCATGGACATGTCGCCGCCGCCACCCAACACCGGCGGCATCTATCGCGCCCGCGCCGGCCTGAGCCTGTTCGACGACAACCGCGCCAACCGGATCGGCGATGTCCTCACCGTTACCCTCAGCGAGCGCACCACCTCCAGCAAGCAGGCGGACACCGAGATCAGCAAGGAGGACAAGATCAATCTCAACGCCGGCGCGGTGCTGGGCAAGAACGTGAGTTTTGGCGATTACAACCTCAATACCGACCTCAGCGGCAAGCGCGATTTCGAGGCCGAAACCGAGAGCACTCAGAGCAACAACCTGCAGGGCTCGATCACAGTCACCGTCTCGGCCGTGCTGCCTAACGGGCTGCTCGAGGTGCGCGGCGAGAAGTGGCTGACACTGAACCGCGGCGAGGAATTTATCCGCCTGCGCGGTCTGGTGCGCCCCGAGGATATCGCGCCCGACAACACCGTGCCTTCGACGCGGCTGGCGGACGTGCGCATTGCCTACAGCGGCACCGGCGAACTGGCCGACGCCAATGGTCAGGGCTGGTTGAGCCGGTTCTTCAGCTCACCGTACTGGCCTTTCTGACAGAGGATCTGCGATGTATCCGATCATTCGTGCGGGCCTGGTAACTGTGGTGGCAATACTGACCGCACTGCTGGCCGCGCCGCCGGCGCAGGCAGAGCGCCTCAAGGATCTCGCCAACCTGGCGGGGGTGCGCAACAACCCGCTGGTGGGCTATGGCCTGGTGGTGGGCCTGGACGGCAGCGGTGACCAGACCACGCAGACGCCGTTCACCGCGCAATCCTTTCGCAATATGCTCAAGCAGTTCGGCGTGGTGTTGCCGCCCGGCGTCAACTTCCAGCTCAAGAACGTCGCGGCGGTGACGGTTCATGCCACCCTGCCGGCCTTTGTCAAACCAGGCCAGCATATCGATGTCTCGGTATCGTCCATCGGCAATGCCAAGAGTCTGCGCGGCGGCAGCCTGTTGCTGACGCCTCTGCAGGGGCCGGACGGTGAGGTCTACGCCATTGCCCAGGGCCAGCTGGTGGTGGGCGGCTTCGGCGCAGAGGGCAGCGATGGCTCCAAGGTCACGGTCAACGTGCCCAGCGCCGGGCGTATTCCCAACGGCGGTATCGTGGAGCGCGCGGTGCCCAACGGTTTTATGGCCGGCAATAATCTGGTGTTCAACCTGCACCGCGCCGACTTCACCACCGCCAAGCGCGTCGCTGAAAGCATCAACGAATTGCTGGGCCCCGACGTGGCGCGGGCCGTGGATGCCATGTCGGTGTATGTGACAGCGCCGCGCGACGCCGACCAGCGCGTGACCTATATGTCGGTGCTGGAAAATATTGAAGTCGAGCCCGGCGAGAGCCCAGCGCGGGTGGTGATCAATTCACGCACCGGCACCATCGTGGTCGGCGATCACGTCACGGTGCAGCCGGTGGCAGTGACCCACGGCAACCTGGTGGTGACCATCGCCGAATCGCTGGAGGTCAGCCAACCCAACGCGTTGGCCGGCGGCAACACGGTGGTGGTGCCGCAGACCGGTGTTCAGGTGGAGCAGGAGGCCAGCCGCATGTTCAGCCTGCCGCGGGTCACGACGCTCGCGGATATCGTGCGCGCGGTGAACCAGGTGGGCGCGGCTCCCGGCGACCTGATGGCCATTATCGAAGCGCTCAAGGAAGCGGGCGCGCTAAACGCGGATCTGGTGGTGATCTGATGCCGTCTTCTTTCGCGAGTTCACCGCTCAAGTCGCTACCCGCCAGTGAGGTCTATACCGATCTGGCGGGGCTGCAGCAGATCCGTGCCCAGGGCCGCGAGAACAAGGACGCGGCCCTGGAGCAGATCGCCCGTCAGTTCGAGAGCCTGTTGATTTCGCAGATGCTCAAGAGCATGCGCGATGCCAACCAGGTGTTCGCGGAAGGCAATCCGCTGTCCAGCAACGAAGAGCAGTTGTATCGCGATATGTTCGACCAGCAGCTGAGCCTGTCGCTGGGCGGCGAGCGCGGCATCGGTATCGCCGAGGCCATGGTGCGCCAGTTGAAGCGCAGTTATGGCGATGCCCGGCCCGATGACGCGAACAGTTCGGCAGCGACGCTGGGCGCGCTGCCCAACCGCCCCACGCACACCTCCACAGGGCACTATACGGGTGTTGCGTCCGCCACGGATCTCGCGCCAGATGTCAGTGATTTATCGAGCGGACACGAGATCCGCATGCCGGCCCGCCATGTGCCGGTGGCCTTTGACGGTGACCCGGAAACCTTTGTCAAAGCGCTGTATCCGATCGCAGAACAGACCGGGGCGCGGCTGGGCCTGGAGCCGGAAGTCCTGCTGGCCCAGGCCGCGCTGGAAACCGGCTGGGGCGCGAAAATGCTGGTCCACCGCGACGGTCGCTCCAGTTTCAACCTGTTCAATATCAAGGCCAATGAACACTGGCAGGGCCCCGCGGTCGCAACCCGGACCCTCGAATACCGCGACGGACTGGCGGTGCGCGAAGCGGCGCGGTTCCGCGCCTATGCATCGCCCGAAGAGAGCTTTGCCGATTACGCCGAACTGCTGGCGACCAGCCCGCGCTACAGCCAGGCATTGAACCAGGCGGGTGACGCGGAACAGTTTGTACGCGGCCTGGCGGACGCCGGCTACGCCACCGACCCGGCCTACGCCGACAAGGTGCTGGGCATTCTGAATACCGGGCGCGTGCAGGCCGCCGCCCGCGCGGGGAGCCAATAAATCATGGCCAATCTGATCCAGATCGGGGTGTCGGGGCTGCTGTCCAGCCAGACGTCGCTGACGGTGACCGGCAACAATATCAGCAACGCCAATATTCCCAGCTATACGCGCCAGCGCGCCGAGCTGAGTACCCGGCCCGAACAGTTTACCGGTGCCGGATATGTCGGCGCGGGCAGCCAGGTCAGCGGCATCACTCGCCAGGTCGAACAGTTCATCCTGACCCAGATCCGCATGGACACTGCGAGCTACGGCGCCCTGAACGGCTACGCCAACAATATCGGCCAGCTCGATTCCCTGCTGGCGGATGAACTGAGCGCCCTGTCGCCGAGTATCGAGTCGCTGTTTGCATCACTGCAGACCGGCGCAGAGGACCCGACATCGGTGCCGGCAAGGCAGCTGGTGATCGCCGACCTGCAGAGCCTGTCCCAGCGTTTCGGCACCCTCTACGACCGTCTCGAACAACAGGCTGGCGCGATCAACGACCAGCTCATCACGCTGACCCAGCAGATCACCGCGTTGGGTGAGGGTATTGCCGAACTCAACCGCGCCATCACCCAGGCGCCGGGCAACGGCATCGGCGAGCAGCCCAACCGGCTGCTGGACGAGCGCGACGAACTGATACGCCAGCTGTCCGAGATCGTCGCGGTGCGCACCACCAACGAGGCCTCGGGTGCGATCAGCGTATTTATCGGCAGCGGCCAGGGCCTGGTGGTGGGCAGTATCGCCAACGCGGTTGAGGCGCGGCCCAGTGTCGAAGACCCGTCCCAGGTCGATATCTTTTTCAAGGGCGGCTCTTCCAACCTGAAGATCACCGGCCTGCTGAATGGCGGCGAGGTCGGTGGCCTGCTGGATTTCCGTACCGAGACGCTCAACCCGGCCTTCAACGCCCTGGGGCGGATCGCCCTGGCGATGGCGGGAGAGCTGAACGCGCAACAGCGGCGCGGCCTGGATCTGGAAGGCCAGTTTGGCCGCAACCTGTTTACCGATATCAACGACCCTGCGGTCGCCGCGCAACGGGTGATTCCCGACAGCAGCAATGCGCTGCCGAACAATCGCGTAGCGCGGGTGGTGATCGACGATCTCAATCAGTTGACGACCTCGGATTACACCCTGCTGCTGACCGACCCCACGTCCAATGGACTGCTGGACTACCAGATGATCCGCCGCAGCGACAACACGGTGGTGGCCAGCGGTGAATTCCCCGGTGCAGGGCTGCCGTTGCAGATCAGCGGCATCGACGGCTTTACCGTGGACCTGCAGAGCGGCAGTTTCCAGGCCGGCGACCGTTTTACCCTGCGCCCGACGCGCTACGCCGCGCGCGATATCGAAGCCGTCGTGCAGCGCCCGCAGGAGTTGGCCTACGCTGCGTCGCTGCGCACCGACACCAGCCTGGGCAACCGCGGCAGCGGCGCTATCTCAGCCGGTGAAGTGCTGTCGGTGTACGCGAGCAACGGCGCGCTGCTGCCCGAGTTCACCGCGCCCGGCCAGCTGACGCAGCCGATACTGATCCGTTTTACCGATGCAACCACCTACAGTATTTTCGACAACAGCGACCCGGCCGCGCCGGCGCTGATCAGTGCCGGCAACGGGTTTACCCCGGGCCAGTCCAATACCGTGGTGTTCGGCTCGCCGCCGGCGTACCAGGTCGTACTGAATGGCCAGCCGCAGACCGGCGACGAGTTCAGCATCGGCTCCAACACCAACGGCGTGGCGGACAACCGCAACGCGCGGGCGCTGGCGGAGCTGCGGCTGAGCGGTGCGCTGGAGGGCGGCAGCCTCAATTTCGAGGACGCCTACGGACGCCTGGTGGAGGGCATTGGCTCGCGCACTGCACAGGTGAAGATCAGCCGGGATTCGGCCGAGTCGCTGATGAACCAGTCCCAGGCCACCCGTGACTCACTGTCCGGCGTCAACCTGGACGAAGAGGCCGCCAGGCTGATTCAGTTCGAGCAGGCGTACAATGCCTCGGCGCAGGTGATATCCATCGCCCGGCAGCTGTTTAACGCCTTGCTGGCAGCGTTCTGATGGGCGGCTTGCGGATGGCGTCAGGCATGCGTTCAGGGCCTGGCTCAGCGTTGGGGCCAGGGTTGATGGCAGCGCCCGGCTCAAAAGGGAAGCAGCGAATGACCACAGGTACAGGTTGACCATGCGCTTTTCATTGTTGCAGGCATTTAATCAGGGTTTGCAGGGCATGCTGCGGGTGCAGGCGCAGACCTATAACACCCAGAACCAGATCTCCACCGGCCGCCGGGTGCTGACGCCGGCGGACGATCCGGTCGCGGCGGCGCGCATTCTGCAGCTGAACCAGAGCCAGTCCCAGCTGACCCAGTTCATCAAGAACGCCGATGCGGCGGAAAGCCGCTTGTCGCTGGAGGAAGTCCAGCTCGAGTCGGTGTCCAATATTCTGGTGCGGGTGCGGGAGCTGACTGTCAACGCGGGCAATGGCACCCTGAGTCAGCGCGACCGCCAGTCGATCGCCGCGGAACTGGAAACCCGTCTCGACGAGCTGCTGAGCATCGCCAATACCCGCGACTCGTCGGGCAATTACATCTTTGCGGGTTTTCAGGGCGGCGTAAAACCCTTCGCCGAAACCGCCACCAACGTGTACAGCTATTTCGGCGACGAAGGCCAGCGCCTGGTGCAGATCGCCAACGCCACGCTGATCCCGCTCAACGACAGCGGCAAGGCCATCTTTGAAGATATTCCGACGGTGCGGAATACGTTTCGCACCTCGGCTCACCCGGGCAACAGCGCACAGGCGACCGCGGGGCCAGGCTTGGTCACCGATCAGGCGCTGTATGTCAGCGCCTCGTACTACGAGGATTACTTCATCACCGTCAACCCGGGCAATGCCTACAGTGTGGTCGAGAAGAGCACCGGCGCGGTGATAGCCGGGGGCGCCTACACGCCGGGCCAGCCGATCACTGTCGATCTCACCGCGAGTCGTGGCTGGCAGGTCACGATCAGCGGTACACCGGCGGTGGGCGATACCTTTTTTGTCGAGTCGACGGAAAAACAGAGCCTGCTGAATACCGTCGGGCGCCTGACGGCCGGGCTGAATACGCTGTCGGATTCCAGCGCCGATCAGGCCGTATTGGCCGGCCTGCTGGCAGAGACACTGGACAATATCGGCAATGCCGAGGACAACATTTCCTCGGTGCGTGCGGTGATCGGTGCGCGCCAGAACACCATCGACAGCGTGCGCGAAGTCAACAGCGGCGTACAACTGGTCAACCAGCAGGTGCTGTCGGATATTCGCGACCTGGATTACGCCGAAGCCTTGAGCCGGCTGACGCTGGAGACCTTTACCCTCGAAGCCGCACAACAAAGCTTCGCCAAGGTGTCGCGCCTGTCGCTGTTCAACTTTTTACGCTGACTGCTTTGCAGGCTGTGTTTTTCGCAGATTGAGGCGTTGCCGGTCGTGGGCGTCTGTGAATCGAGCGAGCGTTTTGTGGAATACGGGCGGCGGCAGCAGGGCGCTTCTCGGTGCATTCCTTCTTACCGCGTCTTACCGCGTCCTTGTCAGCGCGTTCCCTGGGGTGCCTGTTGGTAGGCGGTGACGCCCTTGCGCTGCAGCCGCTGGCTGGCGCCTTCAGCCATGACCTGGCGGCGTGCGGTGACCGCGAGATCGCGCAGCCGCTGTTCGTTGGCGAGAAACTGGCTGAGGTGGCGGTAATAGAAATCCGCGTTGGCCGGCTCCACCGGGTGGCGCCTGAAATGGTCTTCAATGGCCTGATGGCGCGCCGCCGACAGTTCCACAACCCGCAGCCACTCGCCCTCACCGGCGGTCTTTTCCAGCTCCCGGGTCAGGGTTTCGATATCCCGCCAGTTGCGCTCCGCATCCAGTGAATACATGGTTCAGGACTTGCCGCTGTTGCGGTTGACGATCTGTGCCGACGCATCCAGCTGGCGGCCCAGAAAATCGCTGGTCTGGTTGAGCTGCTGGACCAGTGCATCCAGTGCGGAGAACTGCGCGCGGATGCGGGTTTCCATCTTGCCCAGGCGAAGCTCCATGGTGGCACGCTGGTCGTCGACCTTGCGCAGTTGGTCCTGCAGTGATTGTTCGCGGGTAGAGAACACGCCGCCGCTGCTTAAAAAGCCGCCAATAAGGCTGTCGAGTTTGGTGGCGATACCGTCGTCGCCGGCGAACAAGCCTGCCAGGTCGTCGAAGTTGGTGGTCAAAGCTTTGGTGAGGGCTTCATCGTTCAACGAGACGGAACCGTCACGGTTAGTGGCGATGCCGAGCGCGGACAGGTTGGTCAGTACGCCGTTATTGAAATTGGCGCTGCCCATGGCCCGACGAATCTGCGATTCGATCGCATTGACACTGGCGTCGCCGCTGAGCAAGCCGCGGGTCTTGGTGGCGGGATCGTAGTCGGTCAGGGTGTTGAAGACCGTGACCAGTTCGTTGTAGGACGCGACGAAGGTTTCGATGGCAGAGCGCACCGCACTTCTGTCGGTACTGATATTCAGGGTCGCGCCGGGCGGTGCGAGGATATCGTCGGCTTCCCGCAGGGCCTTGATCGTGACACCCTCGATCACGTCGCTGAATTCATTGGTGGCGCTGAACGCGGTGAAGCCGTCGACGCTGATACGTGCGTCTTGCGCGGGCGTCAGTTCGCTGAGCTGGTTGTTGGGGTTGCCGGCGCTGAACAGCAGGCGCGAAAGGCCATTGCCATCATCACTGATACCGTCGTCGTCCACGACCGCCACGCTGATGGCGTTGGCGGCACCGGTCCGGGTGCTGGCCAGTACCAGCTTGGTCACGGTGCTGCCATCGCCCAGTCCCGCATCCACAGTCAGCAGACTGGCGGTGACGCCCGTGTTGCCCGGGGCGCTGTTGATGGCGTCGCGCACGTCGGCCAGGGTGTCGTTGACGCCAGCAGTGACAGCGACGCTGAATACGCTGCCGCCCGCGCTGATGTTCAGGGTGCCACTGCCAACCGCTTCGGTGGGGCTGCTGAAATCACCTGAGGCAAGCTTCTGGGCCTTGGCGAGCTCGAAAACCTGTATGGCGTAGTTGCCCAGTTCTGCGCGGTTGTCTGCGGTGGCGGTGAACAGGGTGGCGTCGGTACTGGTGGCGGCGCGCTGGCTGACAAAGCTGCTGGGTTGTAGCTTGGCCAGTGAGTCCTGGAATGTGGCCAGCGTGCTGTTCAATGAACCGTGCGCCGTTATGGAGCCCTGTAACTGCGCCTCTTTCAGATTGTGGCGGTTTTCCTGGGGCTGGCGTTCTGCGTCGAGAATCGTGGTGTCCAGACCTTCGAGGTC